>CAVKLO010000113.1:0-5778 GCA_963656985.1 Bulleidia sp.
CGTCAGGGATGTCGTTTGTCGGGGCGAGCATAGTAGGGGAGTCATTGCTGAACTCGGTGCCGCAGAGAGTCTCGGTGGAAAGATAAACCTTCACGCCCTTCTCTTCGGCGGTCTTCAGGATACTGAGAGCCTCCGGCATAAGCTCGTCCTCGTGGAGAGACTTGCCGATCTTTCCGCCGCTGGCCTTGATGAAAGTATAGCCCATACCGCCGCCGATGATGAGGTTGTCCACCTTGGTCACCAGATTCTGGAGAACTGCGAGCTTCGAAGAGACCTTGCTGCCGCCGATGATGGCCGTAAGAGGATGGCCGGCATTCTTCAGCACATTGTCGATTGCCTTGATTTCGCCTTCCATAAGGTAGCCGAACATCTTGTAGTTCGGGAAATACTTGGCGATGAGGGCTGTGGATGCGTGTGCGCGGTGGGCTGTGCCGAAAGCGTCGTTAATGTAGCAGTCGGCGTAGGAGGCGAGATGCTTAACGAACTCCTTCTGGCTTTCCTTCACGGCAGCCTTCGCGGCCTTCTTCTCCTCATCGGAGGCGTCCTCGGCGATCCCTCTCGGCTTACCCTCTTCCTCAGCGTAGAAACGCAGGTTCTCGAGCAGGAGAGCCTCGCCCGGCTTGAGGGCGGCCACCTGAGCGTCAGCCTTCATACAGTCGTCCGCGAACTGGACCGGAACGCCGAGCTTCTCGGAAACGTGAGCCACGATGTGCTTGAGAGAGAATTTCGCGTCCACTCCCTTCGGACGTCCGAGATGGGACATAATGATGAGGGAGCCGCCCTTCTCGAGGACTTTCTTCAGTGTAGGGATGGCGGCGCGGATGCGGGTATCATCTGTAATCTCGAACTTCTCGTTAAGCGGAACGTTGAAATCCACTCTTACTATCGCCTTCTTCCCGGCGAAGTCATACTTGTCTATGAATTGCTGCATAAGTATATAAAGTTTATAATGTCCGTTTCCGCAAAATTAGCATTTTTCGTCCGATAAACCTTATCTTTGCGGACGCTAAATCGTTATTTGTATGCAGATTGAGTTTCCGGGCAGTCAGTGGACTGATTATGAGATAATAGATTCGGGAGACGGAGAGAAGCTGGAGCGTTACGGGAATGTGGTGATGTCGCGCCCGGAGCCCAAGGCCCTCTGGCGCAAGTCGCTTTCCGATGTCGAGTGGCTTCGGATGGCCTACACCCGCTTCCGTCCGGGCGCCGGCTTCGGCAAGGCGGGCAAGGAGGACAGCGGAACCTGGGAGCGGCTCCGCCAGATGGACGACCAGTGGCACATCTGCTATCCGGGTGCGCAGAGCGGCCTGCGCTTCGATCTCAGGCTGGGTCTGACCTCCTTCAAGCACGTGGGCGTATTCCCGGAGCAGGCTCCGAATTGGGAGTACATCTACTCGCAGAGCAGACGCATCGCGCGGTCTTTCGCCTCCGAAGGCAGAGGCAAGCCGAAAGTGCTGAACCTCTTCGCCTACACGGGGGCCGCCTCTCTGGCGGCCAATTCCGCCGGCGCGGACGTGACTCATCTGGATTCAGTGCGGCAGGTAGTCACCTGGGCCCGGGGCAATATGGAGCACAGTTCTCTGGAGGGCATCCGCTGGATAGTCGAGGACGCTATGAAATTCGTGCGCAGGGAGGCCCGCCGGGGGAACAGGTATCAGGGCATCATCCTGGACCCTCCGGCCTACGGACACGGGCCGGACGGGGAGAAGTGGAAACTGGACGAATGCATCTGTGAGATGCTCTCGCACGTGGCGGAAATCCTCTCGGAAGAGCGGAGTTTCCTCGTGCTGAATCTGTATTCGAACGGTTTTTCACCTCAGCTGGGCGAATCGCTCCTGCGCGAGACATTCGGGCACGGAATCAAGGCTGAAAGCGGCGAACTGGGACTCCGGGACCGTTTCGGCAAGGTGCTGCCGCTCTCCATCGTAGTCCGTATGGAACGATAGGGCGGCCCGTCCGCGGACAGACCGGAAGTCTTCGACGGACTTCCCCGCCGAAGACGGAAGCCTATCTGATTTCCGGCAGTCCGAGGTCCTTGAAGGTGCGCGGGGCCGGGGTGGAAGGGAGACTCCTGCGGTCCTTGAGCTGCTCGAGGGCTACTTCTATGGCCTTGTTCAGCTGCTCGTCCTCACCGGCATACTCCTTTATCGGGTCGTTGTCCAGCAGGATGTCCGGATCCACTCCGTGGTTCTCCACTATCCATCCGCCCGTCGCGGCATCGTAATTCGTGAAGAAAGGAACCCTGACATCAGTCCCGTCCATATAAGGCAGAGAACCGCTGATGCCCACTATGCCGCCCCAGGTTCTGGTGCCTATGACGGTGCCCAGACCGTTCGCCTTGAAGCTCCACGGGAACAGGTCTCCGTCGGAAGCCGAGTATTTGTTTATCAGCAGCACCTTCGGGCCGTCGTGCGTGCCCTCCGGAACAGTCCCGTTCAGATTCGACCCTCTCGACATCGTCATACGGTAAGTCTTGCGGAGCAGACGTTCGATGACCATAGGTGAGATGTTGCCTCCTCCGTTCTCGCGGTCGTCGATGATGAGGGCCTCCTTGTCCAGCTGAGGATAATACCAGCGCACGAACTCGTTCAGACCCTCCGGTCCCATATCCGGAATATAGATGTAGCCTACCTTGCCGCCGGACTTCTCCTCCACGGTGCGGATATTCTTCATAACCCATTCGTAGTGTTCCAGAGGATATTCGTCCGCTATCGGCCTTACCACCACCTTGCGGCCGCCCTCGGAGGCGGACTTGTTTACAGTCAGTTCCACAAGCGAGCCGGCCTTGCCCACCAGCAGTTTGTAGATATTGTCCACATCCCTCAGGGATTCCCCGTCGATGGCCGTGATATAGTCGCCCTCGGCTATGTCCATACCCGGCTCCGTGAGCGGCGAGCGGAGCTCGGCGCGATAGACCGCCCCCTCATAGATATGGTCGATGCGGTAGAATCCGTCCGTTCTGCTGAGCTTGGCGCCGAGAAGACCCATAGGGATGCGCTCCGGCTTCGGATAGTCGCCCGGACTCACGTATGCGTGACCGCTCGCGAGCTCTCCGATCATCTCGCCGATGACATAGTTAAGGTCCAGACGCGTCTTCACGTAAGGAAGCAGTTCCGCGTACTTCTCTTTGACCGCTTTCCAGTCTCTGCCGTGCATATTCTCCAGATAATAGCCGTCTCTGAAGGCCCTCCAGACCTCGTCGAAAATCTGCGGCCACTCCCGGGAATAGTCCACGACGGTGTACATATTGTCCACGTCGATCGGCTCGCCTCCCGACACCTTCGCGGCCGGGAAGTTCACGGCCTTCCATTTTCCTCCGGACGTGGAGATGGCTTTCTTGTCTCCGGCCCTGTACATTATCATACCGTCTGCGCAGTCCTCCGTCCTGCCGCTTTCGAAGTCATAGGTCTTCGTGCCTCCGCGACCGCTGTACCATACCTTCTTTCCGTCGCAGAAATAGGAACGTCCCCCCTCTATCGGCAACTTGACGGTGCGTTCGACAAGTCCCTCGGGGTCGATTTTCACCTTGACGGACGGGGCGGCCTCAGCTGCCTTCCCGGCCGCCTTGCCGGATTTCCCGGCCGCCTTCCCGGCGGGTTCCGCCTCGTCAGACCCTCCGGAAACGGAAGACTCGCTGTCGGACGGCAGAAGCGGCGAAGGGGTGTCCGCGGCGAGCATCGTCATATATGCGCCGCCCATATCGCCGTAGGCGTAGTTCCACTCGATGCGGCTGTAGATCGGCTTGAGGTCCCTGTCGGAATTGAACAGCAGGTATTTGCCGTCCGTCGAGAAGCTCGGCGACGAGGAATTATACCACTTCTGCGTGAGAGGATATTCCTTCCCGGTCTCCAGATTATGCACGTACACCACGTTCATCCTGTTCGGGGCCGGACGTGTGTATGCTATCCACTTGCTGTCCGGAGAATAGACCACCCCTCTGAATTCCTGCTCGGGGCACTGGACCACCGTCCGGGAGGCCCCTGTGTGCGGATCCACTTCCACGATGCGGTTCTTGCGGTCGGTGTACAGTATGTGCCTGCTGTCCGGACTCCACTGAAGGTCGCGGATATAGGTGTCGTTGCCGGATGTCAGCTGCACCGCTTCGCCTCCGGCCGCCGTATCGTAGAGATAGACTTCCGTTTCACCTGTGCCGTCTCCGATGAAAGCTATCCACCTGCCGTCGGGGCTCCAGTCCGCGCAGCGCTCGTTGGATCCCGGGGTCTTGGTTATGTTTCTCGTGACGCCCTTGCCCACCGGCACGTCGAAGAGTTCGCCCCTCGCCGTCACGGCCATTCTCTTTCCGTCAGGCGAGAGACTGAAGGAATTGCGTCTGATTTTGCCAACGTTCATCCTTTCCGCGCGTGCGTACACCAGGTCGGAGGCCAGAGTGATGTGTATCTGCTCCGAAGTTTTCGTCACAGGGTCGAGCTTATACAGGAAGCCTCCCTTCTCGAAGACCACCAGATGTCCGTCCGTGCTCGGGAACTTCACGTCATAATCCCGGAAATCAGTCACCTTCGATGTGGTTCCGGTCTTCGTGTCGTACACGAAGAGATTCATCGTCATATCCCTGTCGGACGCGAAATAGATTTCGTCTCCCACCCACATCGGGAAGATGTCCTGGGCGTCGCAGTCGGTGATTCGCTCCACTTTTTCGCCGTCATAGACCCAGATTTCGTCGGCCATACCGCCGCGATAATACTTCCAGGTCCTGAATTCGCGCATAACGCGGTTATACGCAAGTTTCTTCCCGTCCGGCGAATACGAGCAGAAGCCGCCTTCCGGAAGCGGAATCTCTTCCGGCATCCCACCGTGGATGGAAACGGTCCACAGCTTGCCCGGGAATCCTTCGCCCGTGCGGTTGCGGTACACGATTCTCTGCCCGTCGGGAGTCCAGCCCATCACGATATTGTTCGGCCCCATACGGTCGCCGAGGTCATCGCGTCCGTTCGTCGGAGTGTAGGTCAGGCGCACAGGTTCTCCGCCCTCGGCCGGTATGAGGTAAACTTCGCGGTTCCCGTCGTACTCGCCCGTGAACGCGATCATCGTCCCGTCCGGCGAATAGCGAGCGAACATCTCGTAGCCTATGTGAGATGTCAGCCGGCGGGCAGGCCCGCCGGCCAATGGAGCCGTGAACAGGTCTCCCGCATAGGTGAACACCACCTCGCGTCCGTTAGTCGCCGGGAAACGGAGCAGCCGTGCTTCCGCATCTGTGCCGGCTTTAAGGTCTGCGCCGCACAGGCAGAGCGCGGCCGCAAGAATCAGGAATAATCTCTTAGTCTCCATATCGAACAGTATTTGGCCTCGAACTATCAGCCGGATCCGGGGCCGGTTATCTTTCAGTATTATTTGATGGCTTTTGCGTAATGCGTGGGCTCCTTGCGGGGAGTCTGCGGGCGCACTATGGCCGCCGGCATTTTCTTCCGGTACGCATAGACGAGCAGGCACACTCCGGCGATGATGAACGGGATGGACAGAAGCTGGCCCATATCCAGAGCCATACTCTGCTCGAATTCCACCTGAGGTTCCTTGATGAACTCTATGAGGAAACGCATACCGAAGCATCCGATGAGGAAGAGTCCGAAGAAGGTTCCCCGGTAAGTCCTGTCCAGACGCTTGCGGTAGATCCACAGGAGTACCAGACCGAGAATCAGATAGGACAGGGCCTCGTAGAGCTGGGTGGGGTGTTTGGGTTCTGTCTCGCCCCTTAGCGTGAACACCATTCCCCAGGGGAGTGAAGTCACGTCTCCGTATATTTCGGAATTGAAGAGATTTCCC
>CAVKLO010000114.1:0-5775 GCA_963656985.1 Bulleidia sp.
AGCTGGGTCTTGCCTACGGTCTGACCGGCCGCATCGACAAGAAGATAGAGGCCCTCTCGCGTGTGGAGGAGGCTGATGTGGCCGCGCCGCTCTACAGCGACGCGCTCTACGAGCTGGGCCGTTCCTATGTGGATGAGGGAAAGGACGCCAGGGCGACGCAGTGTTTCGACAGGCTGCGCACCACATCCCGGGACAGCAGCTTCGTGGCCCGCGCCCTCATAGAACTGGGAATGATTTCCAGAAACGCTACCGACTACGACAAGGCTCTCGGCTACTACAAGGAAGTCGCCGCCACGATGAAGGGGAGCGAGTATTACGATGACGCCCTGGCGGCGATAGAGTCCATCTATCAGACCAAGGGCGAGCCGGAGGCGTATTTCGCCTATCTCGAAAGCTCCGGCATATCCTCCTCCAAGACCGGAGCCGAAAAGGAGGCGGTGTACTTCAATTCCGCCGAGCAGGTCTTCCTGAGCGGAAACTACGCCAAGGCCCTCGTGTCGCTGCAGAAGTACCTCGAAGCCTATCCTGACGGCAGCAAAGCTGCCAATGCCAGATTCTATATGGCTGAGTCCTACCGCGCACTGGGCCGGAAGGAGGAGGCCTGCGACAGCTACGCGCAGGTGGTCGCCTCCTCGGAGTCCGGTTCATTCACCGAGATTTCTATGCTGCAGTACGCCGCCCTGTCCTATTCGCTCGGGCATTATGCTGACGCGTACCGGGGCTACGCTTCGCTGCTGGATTCCGCCCGGCTCGAAGACAATGTATTCGCGGCGAAAACCGGTATGCTGCGTTCCGCCTACCGCGCACGGCTCTACGACAAGGCCATCGCCTCCTCCGAAGCCCTCAAGGCGGATTCCCGCTGCACTGAGGAGCTGGCCCGCGAGGCCGACTACGTGAAAGCCAAATCTCTTCTGGGCACTTCGCGCCGCAGCGAGGCCTTCGCGATCCTTAAGACTCTGAGCGTGAATCCTTCGGACAGCTACGGGGCCGAGGCGGCCTATCTGCTCATCCAGGACATCTACGACAGGGGCGAGTTCGACAAGGTGGAGGGCAGCGTGTACAGCTTCGCGCAGAATGCTCCCGACCAGTCCTACTGGCTCGCCAAGGCGTTCATCGTGCTGGGAGACAGTTTCGCGGAGAAGGACAATATGGCCCAGGCCGAGGCTACTTTCCGCAGCATCGAGGAAGGCTACGTGCCTTCGGGCGAGGAGGACGACGTTCTGGACAATGTCCGGATGAGGCTTGAGAAGATAGCAGAGTTAAAGAAGCAATGATTACGATGAGAAGACATATGGTTTTAGCGGCGCTCCTGCTGCCGTCTTTCTGCGCATTTTCGCAGAACATAAATCCTACCGTGCGGGTGACGAACGATTACCGGGGGAAGATTATGGAAGTCCACAAGGGCGAACTCCCGCTCAGCGTCGCGGATTCGCTGCTGAAGTTCGACTGGAATTTCGACTACGCGGTCACGGACAATCCCTACCGGGGCGCCTATGACTTCACCCCGTATCTGATAGACACGACTCCCGAGGCGGAGCCTCTTCGTCAGGGGAAGTTCTATGTCCGCGCGGGTGCGGGCTACAGCTTCCGTCCGGAAGCCTCGGCGGTCTATACTCCTTTCTCGTCCTCGAAGTTCGGCCTGTCGGTCTATGACGATTTCGGGGGTTTTTCAGGGAATTATTCCGATTACAGCCTTCCCGCCGGCGAGGAAGTACTCGCCAGGAACGGGTATTCGGGAGGCCATCTTTACCGTAACCGTCTGGGAGTCAACGGCCGTCTCAGTCTCGGCAGGCCGGAACTGCTCTTCGATGTCGGGACGGACCTGCTCCGTTCGGACTCCCGGCTTGCGGGACACAGCTATAATTCTTTCGACGCAAAAGGCAGTCTGGCGGTGGATTTCTCGAAATGGAACCTCCTTCTGGACGCGGGTTTGCGAAGTGGGTCCGACAGTCCGGTCACTTCTCCTGCCGGTGATTATGATATCTCCGAGACGGTTCTGGACTTGGGTTTCCGTATCGTGCACGAATACGCGGCCTCCCGCCGCTTCGAGTTCCACCCGAGCGTGAAGTCCGGTTTCTTCGCCTATGGAGCCTCGGACGGGGAAGTTTCCCTCATCAAGTTCTCGGCTCTCTACAAGGCCGATTTCAGCCGCTCCCATCTCCGCGCCGGAGCTCTGCTCTCCGTGGTGGCCGGAAGTGTGGACGAGGGTATGGTTTTCCTGGGAAGCGGCAGCACGAAACCTTCCCGGGGAAACTGGCTCTATCCGGATCTGTATGCGGATTTTCTGCTTGTGCCTCAGACGCTTAAAGTCTATGCTTCCCTCAGCGGCGGCCCTCGGATGGATGAGCTTGGGTCGGTGCTGGACGAAAGGCCTTTCATCTCTCCCGTGACCGGTTCCGTCTTTTTCGCCGACGTGGTCAGCGTGCCTTATGATGCCGAGGCCGGCATCACCGGACGTATAGGAGGCGGAGTACAGTATAAGCTCGATATGGGCTACAGGAAAGTGGAGAACGCTCTTTTCGAGTCCATATATGCAGGTCCCGGGGGGCTTTATCTCTCCCGGATGCTCCGTGCCGGCTACAACCTGCTGCATTTCGACGCGCAGATGTCCTTGGAGACGGAGAGGTATGAGGCGAAATGGGACCTGACTCTTCAGAGCAGCTCTTTCACCCCTTCCGTGACGGCTGTGGCCCCGCCGGCCGTCAAGTCTTCGGCTTCGTTCACCTATAACTGGAACAAGCGTATTTACGGCGGGATTTCAGCGGCTTATGTGGGGCGGCGTGTCCAGTCGGATGTTCTGGCTGCCGTCGCCGGGATGGACTGCGGGTATGATACCGTGATTCCGGGCTATCTGGACCTCGGTCTGAATGCGGAATACAGATACAACCGCCGTCTGGCCTTCTGGCTCCGCAGCGGAAATCTGCTCGGACAGCCTGTCTATCAGCAGCTTCTGCTGGCCCCTCGCGGCCCTTGGGTGACAGTCGGCCTGACTTTCTCCCTGTAGTTTCTATGTGGTTTCTTCGTAGTTTCTCCCGCCGCTCCGCCCGATGAGGTTTGAGCGGCGTCAGGCTTCGATGACCAGCCCGTCATAGGCAGGCCTGACGGAGTCGGGCAGACGGGAGCCGAAGGCGGCCCCGTAGCCGTCCGGGAGAGGGGAGCCGCAGAATTCGGTATAGACCGGGAAAGTGTGCGACAGGTGCGTGAGCCAGGTGTGTCCGGCTCCGATCTCGAGAGCCAGCTCCACGGCCTGTTCCAGGCTGAAGTGCGAATGGTGCGGCTTATAGCTGACCGTGTTGAGGGTCAGATGCTTGAGTCCTTGCAGCTTGCTCAGTTCCGACTCGGGCAGACAGCTCATATCGGTGATGTAGGCTATGTCCCCGAAGCGGAAGCCCAGCACCGGCATCTCCCCGTGCAGTCCACGAATCGGAATTATCTTTATGCCTCCCTTTGCGAGGTTTTCCTCCGTAGGCCTGTCGGCCGGGTTCGGCTTCCCCGTTCCGGCGAGTCTGAATGACCCGTCCGCCCTCAGATAGCCGTAACCCACGTCGTGTTTCCAGACCAGTTCCCCTCCGTTATTCGGATAGACCGCGAAAGGCTGCTCGTCGATAAGGTGGATATTCCACTCCGGCGACCCGGGATACTTGTGTTCGGCGAAAGCGTAGCCGTATTCTTCCTTCAGGGTTTCCAGCACTTTCGGCTCGCAGTAGATTTCCGCAGGGCGGCGGTCTATATAGTTCAGGGCCCGGACATCGTCCAGGCCTCCGGTATGGTCTTTATGGCAGTGTGTCAGCAGAATCGCGTCCAGATGCCCCACTCCGGCGGAGAGCATCTGCATACGGAAATCGGGTCCCGCGTCCACCAGTATCTTCAGCCCTCCGTATTCCACCAGGGCCGAAGCCCGCAAACGCTTGTCGCGCGGGTCCGCGCTGCGGCATACTCCGCATCTGCAGCCTATGATGGGCACGCCCTGTGATGTCCCAGTGCCCAGAAAAGTCAATCTTACGTCCATATCCATCGATATTATCGCCGGCTCCCGGTTTCGGCAGCTCACTGTTCAGACAGCTCCCGCATTCGCGGAAAACTCCGCAAAGATACTCTTTTATTTGTTGTATCCTATGCGGGCGGGGCAGTCCCGGCAGATTCTGTGACCGCAATCTTTTTCTGTGGCCGGCTCCGCCGTCCAATGCGGTGCCCCGAGTCTGCCGGAGCCGCCGCCCGCAGGTCGTGGTCGCCCCCGGGGGGGCGCCAAGTGCATCGAGATGTGCAAAATTTGGCGTTATGCAGAATTTTCGTTAAATTTGTCCGTTTTTAGAGAATGATGCGGGGAAGTTCTCGCGAGCTCTACTAAAGGATTGATAGATAAAGAATTAATATATAGAGAGAATGATAGACTCCGAAGAAATGAAAAAAGCGGAAGAACAGTATTCCGCGAACAGCATCCAGGTGCTGGAAGGACTTGAGGCGGTGAGGAAAAGACCGTCGATGTACATAGGCGACATCGCGGAGAGGGGACTCCACCATCTGGTCTATGAGGTTGTAGATAACAGTATAGACGAGGCGATGGGCGGATTCTGCGACGATATCCGCGTCACCATACTGGAGGATAATTCCATCCGCGTGAAGGACAACGGCCGCGGCATCCCTACCGGGATGCACCCGAAGGAGCATCGCTCAGCCCTCGAGGTGGTGCTGACCGTGCTTCACGCAGGCGGAAAATTCAGCAAGAACAGCTACAAGGTCTCCGGAGGTCTGCACGGCGTGGGCGTGTCCTGCGTGAACGCCCTCTCCGACCGTCTGGTCGCCGAGGTGCACCGCGAAGGGCAGATATTCGTGCAGGAGTATTCGAAGGGCAAGCCCCTCGGGCCCGTCGAGGTGAAAGGGGAGTGCTCCGATACCGGAACCATCATCACCTTCCATCCGGACGCGGAGATTTTCACCCAGACCACTGTCTATAAATACGATACCCTCGCAGCCCGTCTGCGCGAGCTTTCCTATCTGAACAAGGGCATCCGCATCACCCTCACCGATATGCGCGAGGAAGTCGACGAGTTCGTCCGCGACGAGAACGGCGAAAGCAAGCCTACCGGACGCAAGGTGAACCGCAGCGACGTATTCTTCTCCGAGAAAGGTCTCCGCGAATTCATCGAATACCTCGACGCCGGTGCGCAGCAGCTCATCCCCGAGCCGGTCTGCGTGAATTCCGACAAGGTCATCCCGATAGACATCGCCCTTCAGTATAACAACGGCTACACCGAGAAGATATACTCCTACGTGAACAACATAAACACCATCGAAGGCGGAACCCATCTCCAGGGTTTCAAGATGGGACTCTCGCGTTCACTGAAAGCCTACGCCGACAAGAACAACCTTCTCGCCAAGCTGAAGGACCCGCTCGCCCCCGAAGATTACCGCGAGGGACTCACGGCCGTGATTTCCGTGAAGGTGGCCGAGCCTCAGTTCGAGGGCCAGACGAAGACCAAACTCGGAAACACCGAGGTGACCTCCGCCGTCTCGCAGGCCACTGCCGCCGCGATGTCCGCCTATCTGGAGGAACACCCCAAGGAGGCCAAGCTCATAATCGAGAAGATAGTCATCGCCGCCACAGCCCGCAGCGCAGCCCGCAAGGCGCGCGAAATGGTCCAGCGCAAGACTGTGATGACCGGAGCCGGAATGCCGGGCAAGCTTGCCGACTGCTCGGAGGACGACCCGGAGAAGTGCGAACTCTTCCTCGTCGAGGGAGACTCCGCCGGCGGCACCGCCAAGCAGGGCCGCGAC
>CAVKLO010000115.1:0-5772 GCA_963656985.1 Bulleidia sp.
ATACCACAGCGTAGGAGGGGACGGAAAGCACCTCCCATAGACGTGCGTTGAAGACAAAGAGTATGAGAGCGGCGATGCCCAGCGAGGAGATGATCCAGATGAACTGTTTACCGCTGCGCAAAGTCAGGTCGAAGATGGACGAGGGGTCCGAAGAATGGATGGACGCGTAGATGTTCAGCCATCCGAAAAGCACGAGGGCGAGATAGCAGAACACCAGTTTCCAGTCCACCGTCTGCTTTAGAGTCCTTCTGTATTTCCGGCTTTCGTCGAGCATAAGCTAATCTTTTTTCACCCTGTGCATAAGGTTGCCGTCCATCACTCTCTTTTCCACGTATTCCCGGTTCGGAGCGATCTCCCCGTTAAGGTACTTCTCCACCAGAAGAGAGGCTATCGGACAGGCCCAGGTGGCTCCGAAACCGGCATTCTCTATGTATGCGGCCACGGCAATGCGGGGATTGTCCTTCGGGGCGAAGCAGATGAATACGGAATTGTCCGCTCCGCGGGGGTTCTGCGCGGTTCCGGTCTTGCCGCAGAGGTCGAGACCCGGGATGGCCGCAGAGAACGCCGTGCCGCCCGCGCTGCCTCCTCCGTTCACCGCCATCCACATACCCTGCACTGCCGCTTCGAACTGCGTGGTATCCACCTTGGTGTACTGCCGCTCGTGATACTTGGAGTCTATCTTCACCTGCTCCGAATCCTTTATGATATGCGGAATCTTGTACCATCCGCGATTCGCCACAGTGGCGCAGAGATTCGCAATCTGCAGCGGCGTGGCTCCGATCTCGCCCTGTCCGATGGAAAGCGAGATGATGGTGGAGAACCTCCAGCCGCGACGGCCGTAAAGCTTGTTGTAATATGCGGAGGTCGGGATATTCCCGCCCAATTCTGAAGGAAAGTCGCTGCCGAGCGGGTGCCCGAAACCGAAGCTGGCCACGTATTCGCGCCAGAGGTCGAAGGATTCCTGTATGCCCGAGTATTTGCGGTTCTCGAGGATGTTGCGGAAGACATAGCAGAAGTAGCCGTTGCAGGAAGTGGCTATCGCGTCCTTGAAAGCCAGAGGGGAGGAGTGCGCGTGACAGCCGAGCCTGCGGCCGTTACCATAGGTGAAACCGTGGCTGCAGGGGTATCTGTCAGTGGTTTTGAGGACTCCCTCCTCGAGACCGATGAGGCCGTTCACCAGCTTGAATACCGACCCGGGAGGATAGGAGGCCTGGACGGTCCTGTTGAACATCGGGCGGTACGGGTCCTGCGAGAGTCCGGCATAATGCCGGCCTATGTCGGCGAGCTGGGAGACATCTATGCCGGGACTTGACACCATCGCAAGTATCTCGCCGGTGGACGGTTCGATGGCAATCAGGGATCCCACCTTGTTCTGCATCAGCTGCTGTCCGTACTGCTGGAGGTCGGCATCGATGGTCGTGACGATATTCTTCCCCGGGACGGCTTCGACATCCAGTTCTCCGTCCTTGTAGGAAGTCTGGATGCGGTTTCTGGAGTCGCGCAGATATATGTGGTAGCCTTTCTCGCCCCTGAGCTCCTCCTCCCGTGCCGCCTCGATGCCGGTCTTGCCCGCGTAATCTCCGGAACGATAATTCTCGGGGTGTTTCTTTAGGTAGTCGGCATCCACCTCGGAGACATAGCCCAGAAGATTGCCTCCGGCGTTGACCGGATAGTCACGCACGCTGCGCATCTGCCCCCGGAAACCCGGGAACTTGTACTGCACTTCGGCGAATTTTATGTAGGTCTCCTGCGGGACCTGCTTCATCAGAACCTGCGACTGGTAGCCTATGCGGGTCCTGTACTTGCGGTAATAGGCCATCTTGGACCGGATGAATTCAGGGTCCGTCTCCAGTACGGAGGCAAGAGCGAGGGTATCGAAGGCCGACACCTCCCGGGGAGTCACGAGAATGTCGTAAGCTACCTTGTTCCCGACGATTATCTTGCCGTTGCGGTCATAGATGATGCCTCTGGTCGGGTAAATCACCTCCCTGACCATAGAGTTGTTATCCGCGCTCTCCTTATAGCTGCTGTCGATGATCTGTATGTAGAACAGCCGGCACAGCAGGACGGCCGCCGCAAAGAGAAGCCCGGCCAGCAGTTTGGTCTTGCGGTCGATTACCATCTGTCTGGAGTTTTTTCAGCGGTGAGGACGCGGGCCACCGGAAGGGAAAGCGCTCCGCCAGCTGCCAGCGAGGCTGCGAAACGCAGGGCGCAGAACCAGAACGGACGGGTCCCCGCTCCGTCAGCCCAGATGTAGATGAGAAGAAACAGGGCCTGCACCATAATGATGGCGGCGCTTACCTTCCAGATGCCCTGGCGAACGAGCGATATGCCTTCTCCCCTGGCGAAATGGTCTTCTCCGAAGACAAGCCTGATGACTCCGTCACGCACGAAGGCCACGGGTACCAGAGCAAGGACATTCAGCCCCAGAACCCCGTCGGAGAGGAAGTCCACGGCGAAGGCCAGCGCAAAGGCGAGACACAGCACCTTGACTCCGGAAAGCCGGACGTCGCTGAAAAGCACCATAGCGGGGAGGATGGACACCATCACGTACTGCGAAAGGTGCAGATAGTTGCAGAGCAATACCTGTACCGTCAGCAGAATGAGGTAGGCGAATATTCTTCCTGTGCCGTTCATCGGTTTTCCGTTTTTTCCTTTCCTTCGGTTTCCAGCTCCTCGAGGAAAAGAATCTCCTCCCGGTCGAGGGTCTGGACTACCGTGACATAGCGCAAAGCCGCGAAATCCTGGAACAGGAAGACTTCTATCTCGTTTACCGCACCGTTCACTATACGGGAGCCGCCGGCGACGCCCAGTGGGATGTCAGCGGGAAAAATCGACGAGTAGCCGCTGCTGAAGACCGTGTCGCCCGGAGCGAATCTGTTCTGGAGGGAGATTTCCTTCAGGACCGCCCTGTCGGTGCTGCGCCCGTCCCAGGTCATAGGTCCCACGGCACCGGAAGCCCCTATGCGGGCGCTTACGCTCATCCCGGTGTTCATAAAGGAAATCCCGTAGGAATAATGCCTGTCCACGGCGTCGATGATGCCGACCACCCCCTTCGGTGTGATGATTCCGGACTGAGGCCTGATACCGTCCTCATAACCCTTGTTCAGGATGATGTAGTTATGCTGCCTGTTCCGGCTGAGTTTGCGTATGGCGGCGGGTATGTACTCGAAGTCGCGCGAAAGGCCCTCCCCGGCGGACAGAGAATCCTGCAGGGCTTCATCCATCGCGTTCCTGTATCTTGTCAGCTCCCGATGAAGCTCGAAGTTCTCCTGTGCAAGCGCACGGTTCTGCGAGGCGAGGGAAAAATAACTGCCTATGCTCTCGCTTGCGCCCCAGATCCGGCCCCTTACCGCGTAGGATGCTCCGGAAAGCCAGATGTTCTGAAGTGGGCCGCTGCGCGAAAGCATCATAAGCGCCGCCGCCTCCATAAGGATGAACAGGGCCACGCTCAGGATCCGTGCAGTCATCTTCGAGTTCCTTGGCATAGCGGAGCCGGGACTAACGCATCAGGAATGAGTAGTTGTCTGTATTCTTGAGGGCGATGCAAGTCCCTCTGGCCACGGCGTGAAGAGGGTCTTCCGCCACGTGGAACGTTATGTTCACCTTTTCTGTCAGACGTCTTGCGAGACCCCTCAGAAGCGCACCGCCGCCGGAAAGGAAGATGCCGCTGTCCACTATGTCGGAATAGAGCTCGGGAGGAGTCTGCTCCAGAACGTGGAGGACGGAAGTCTCTATCTTGGCTATGGACTTGTCCAGACAGTGGGCGATCTCCTGATAGGTGATGGCGATCTCCACAGGATGGCCGGTCATAAGGTTCGGGCCTCTCACCACCATAGGCTCCGGCTCCTCGTCAAGCTCCGGAATCACAGCGCCCACGGCCAGTTTTATGGCCTCCGCCGTGACCTCGCCGACTTTTATGTTATGCTGCTGGCGCATATAATACTGGATGTCGTCCGTGAACACGTCGCCGGCGGTACGCAGGCTGTCCTGCACCACGAGGCCTCCCAGCGAAATGACGGCTATCTCCGTAGTGCCGCCTCCTATGTCCACGACCATATTGCCCTTCGGGGCCTCGACATCAAGTCCGATGCCGAGCGCGGCGGCCATAGGCTCGAAGATGAGATACACGTCGCGCCCTCCAGCGTGTTCGGAAGAGTCGCGCACGGCACGTATCTCCACTTCGGTACTGCCGGAAGGGATGCCCACCACTATCTTGATATTCGGAGTGAAAAGAGACTTATGCTTGCTGTTCACCTGCTTGATGAAACCTCGGATCATCATCTCGGCCGCGTTGAAGTCGGCGATAACACCGTCCTTCAGGGGCCTCACGGTCTTTATGCCGGGATTCTCTCGTCCGTGCATAAGCTTGGCCTTGTTGCCGATGGCGATGCATTTGCCGGAATTGTTGTCGAGAGCCACTATGCTCGGCTCGTCCAGTACTATCTGGCCGTTCTGGAAGATGATGGTATTGGCCGTTCCCAAATCCATCGCCAGCTCCTGCGTCAAAAAAGAAAATGCCATAATCGGGTATCAGATTTCAGTAAACTTAATAAACGTGTAAAAATACGGATATTTTTTAATTTTCCGCACTTTTTCTTTACTGACATTATGAGTATTTTTGTACCTGCATTCGTATGGAGAGAAAGAGATATGTAATCGTGATGGCCGCCGGGCACGGGACCAGGATGGGAGCCTCCTTTCCCAAGCAGTTTATGGATCTGGGAGGCAAGCCGATTCTGCGTCTGACCATAGAGAAGTTTCTCTATGCGGACCCGGACATCAGAGTCGTGACGGTGCTCCCGAAAGAGTTTATGAAGACCTGGAAGGACTACTGCCAGCAGAACGGGTTTCTCTGTCCGCAGATTCTGGCGGAAGGCGGCATAACACGCTTCCATTCAGTGAAGAACGCTCTGGAGAGAGTGCCCGGCGGAGCGGTGGTCGCCATCCACGACGGGGTGAGGCCGCTGGTGACTCCCGAACTGATAGAGCGGATGTTCAGCAGGATGGAAAGCTGCCGCTCGCTCATCCCGGTGCTGCCGTCCGTGGACACGCTGAAAGCCATACGTAAAGTAAAGCACGATGACGGCAGCGAGACTCTGGAAACCATCCCGGACCGCAGCATAGACAGAGCGGAAGTGTACCGTGTCCAGACTCCGCAGATGTTCCTATCGGAAGACATCAAGGCCGCTTATGCCCAGGCTTATGACACGTCGTTCACAGACGACGCATCAGTGGCTCAGAAAAAAGGAATACCTCTCTCCTATATCGAAGGAGAGAGGGGAAATATCAAGCTCACAACCCCTGAAGACATTGACTATGCAAGGGTTATGATAACAGTTTAGTGATGATGAGAAAATAACTTAAAGCTGTACGTCCTTGAAGCTTGTCTTCTTGAATCCCTTTACCCACACCTGGCGCTCGAAAGCCTCGTCGAGCGAAATCATAGTGTCCGTGGAGATGATGAACGGAATCTTCTGGATAGTGTTGAGAAGCACTTCCATAAGATGGTCGTTGTCGAAGCAGTAAACCTTGAGGAGGATGGAGGCGCGGCCGGTCACGAAATGGCATTCCACTATCTCCGGGACGTGCTTGAGCGCATCCACTACTTCGGAATACCTGTTGGCTTCCGAAAGGCATACGCTTATGTAGGCGCACACGTCAAGTCCGAGGGCCTGCGGTTTCACGATGAGCCTTGAGCCGGAGATGACCCCGTTCGCTTCAAGTTTCTTGACTCTCTGGTGAATGGCCGCTCCTGAAACGCCACACTCG
>CAVKLO010000116.1:0-5754 GCA_963656985.1 Bulleidia sp.
GTATTGAGATGTGCGGTAAGCAGGAATGGACTCTTATATTAATTATTATTAACTTTGTAAGTTTAGTTATTTTTTAGGAATCACTTATCATAAGATTGATAATGAACAGTAAAATCACACATATAGTACTCGATTTCGGGGGAGTGGTGGCCCCGGTCGATATGGCGGGATGCCTGGAGCGCTATCACGCCCTCGGTTTCAAGACGGTGGACAGATACCTGAATCTGGTGCGTCAGGAGGCCTTTTTCGGAGATTTCGAATCCGGGAAGATCGACGGAAAGGAGCTGAGCCGGATCATCAGCCGCGAGGCCGGATGCAACATCAGCGAAGAGGAGTGCCGTTACGCCTTCCTCGGCTTCTTCAGCACCATCAGGCAGGACGAGCTTGACCGGAACCTCGCCGCCATCAGAGAGTTGCGTGAGCGCGGCTACCGTCTCGCCCTGCTCTCGAACACTAACCCTTTCATCGCATCGTGGTTCCTCAGCGAGTCCTTCGACGGCCACGGCCATCCGCTTTCAGACTACTTCGACAGCCTCTACCTCAGCTATCGGCTCGGAATAATGAAGCCCGACGAGCAGATTTTCCGCATAATGCTCGAAGGCGAGCGCACAGCTCCGGAGCAAGTTCTTTTCGTGGACGACGGAGCGTCCAATATCGCCGCCGCCTCCCGTCTGGGTATGCATACCCTGCTCGCCGCCGCCGGAACCGACTGGACAGAAGAAATTTTAAAAAAGATATAGAAAATAATGAAACGAATCTTAATTGTCACCACCATATTGGCAGCTCTGCTGCCTGCGGCTGCATTTGCGAAGACTCTCAGTTCGTGCGGAGCCGCCCCCGTGCGCGACTCTCTGACTCTGAAGGAGCGGCTGAGCGCACACGTGTATTATCTCGCAAGCGATGAACTGCGCGGCCGTGCGGCAGGGTCCGAGGATGCGCAGAAGGCAGCGGATTACATCCTGAACGAATATGCCGGGATGGGTCTTAAGCCTTTTTTCGAGGACTACAGGCAGCCTTTCGGGAAATACACGAACATCGTGGCGCTGATCGAGGGCTGCGACCCTGTCCTGAAGGACGAATACATAGTCCTCGGGGCGCATTATGACCATCTTGGAGTGAAGAAGGGTAAAATCTACAACGGAGCGGACGACAATGCCTCCGGCTCCGCCGCCCTCATCGAGATCGCGAGGGAATTGCACGCTCGGCGCGCCTCCCTCAAGCGCAGCGTCATCATCGCGGCTTTCGATGCGGAGGAACTCGGGCTTTTCGGCTCTTCGGCTCTCGTGAAGGAGCTTGAATCCGCAGTCGGCATTGATAAGGTGAAGCTTATGATGAGCGTGGATATGGTGGGCTGGTACAAGGCTTCGGGCTATCTGGAGCTTGAGGGTTCGGCCACCGTGAAGGATGGAAAGCGTCTCCTCGAAGCAGTGGCTTCGGATTGTTCCATTACGATAAAGGCCAAGGGCTTCGAGACTTCTGCGTTTACGGGCACTGACACTCAGGGCTTCGCCGAGAAGGGCGTGCCGACTCTCGCCGTCACGACTGGCCTCAAGTCACCTTACCATAAACCGGGGGATGATGCGGAACTTATAGATTATGACGGACTTGTGAAAGTGTCGCAGTATCTGGCCGCTCTGACGGAAAAGGTCGCTTCGGACCCGGGTCTGGCATCTTCCGGCAAGATAGCGCGGAAGCATTCGGACAGGATTCCGGTATTCGAGGCGGGTCTTACGCTTTCTCCGACGCGTTCGAGTCTGAATTTCCGGCGCAGTGCCCTGAACACCGACTCCGCCATAGGCTTCAGCGCAGGGCCGCAGTTCCAGCTCAACTATAAACATATCGGTCTGAACGTCAGGGCGCTGTATGATTTCTCGGCTTCCCGTTTTCCGGATGACGGCGACCTCTGGGGGTCTTCCCTCCGGTATCGCCAGCAGGCTCTGACCGTGCCGCTTATGCTCGTCAGCAATTTCGCCGCGACCTATACCTTCAGGGTATATGTGGGAGCGGGCGCCTATTACAGCTATGTCTTCCAGAACAACTCGTGCGGGCGTACTCTTTCTTCCGTTCCGGTCGAGGTCGCGAAGAATCAGTATGGTATAGTGTACTGTTTCGGGATTCAGACGGGGCCTCTCTCCCTGTCTTTCGAAGGACGTGACCAGAAGAACGGATTCTTCACGGGAACGTCCGCCCCGTCAGCGCGTCTGAACACGTTCTGCGTCAGTCTGGGGTATAACTTCTGAGAATCACTGAACGGCCTCCGGAGTGTCTTCTAACCGAGGAGTTCCTTGACGATGCCCGAGATGGTCCGTCCGTCGGACAGACCGGCGAGGGCCTTATTGGCCGCGGCCATAACCTTTCCCATATCCTTTATGGAAGTGGCTCCAGTCTGTGCGACGATCTCGCGTATTCGCGCCTTCACCTCTTCGGCGGAGAGCTGCTTCGGGAGGAATTTCTCCATAACGGTCGCCTCGGCGAGTTCGTTGTCCGCAAGTTCCTGCCGATTTGCGGCTGCGTATTGGTCTGCGGCCTCCTTGCGCTGCTTGACGAGTTTCTGAATCATCTTGAGGATGTCGCCGTCGGTGACCTCCTTGCTGCCTCCTTCACCGGTCTTGAAGAGAAGTATTTCGCTTTTGATGGCGCGTGTCGCGTTCATAGCCACCATATCCTTGGCTTTCATAGCCTCCTTGATGGCTTGCTGGATGGTTTCTTCGAGTGTCATATCTTTTGTCTATAATAGTTTCCGTCCTGCCGGGGGAAGTGTTTTTATGCTCCGTGAAGTGTGTTCGCTCATAGGGCGCCCAAAGCTCCGGATACGTTCCGCTTCTGGGGGGGCTGCGTCCTCCGCTTTTCCCGACCTCGCCCTACAAAGGTACGATTCTTTTGCCTTTATTCCACTGCTTCATCACTTAGTTTGCCACTTGCTCCGCCCCTTCCGTGAAAGTAGTCGAGGGGGATTTGCGGAATAGGGGCGGATTCATTACATTCGGGAATTGGAGTAAGAATCACTTAATCAGTTTTCAAAAGTAAGGTGTGGCAGACGATGGGAAGAAGCCGGGCGCGGGCTACTCGGTCCTTATGGAGTCCGCCGGGTTCGCCTTCGAGGCGTGCAGGGCCTGCAGCAGGACGGAGAGTACGGCTATCAGCAGGGACAGGAGCGCAGTGGCGAGGAATATCCACGGGCTGAGGTCTATCCGGTAGCTGAAGTCTTCCAGATAGCGGCTCATCAGTTTCCAGGACAGCGGCACGGCGAACACGAAGGAGATGAGCAGAGGTGCGCAGAATTTCCTCAGGAGCATAGCGAGTATCTCGCCGACCGTGCCGCCCATAATGCGGCGCACGCCGATCTCCTTGCGGCGCTGGCGGATGAAGAACAGCGACATCCCGATGAAGCCCAGCACGGAGATGAGCACGGCGACGAGAGTGAACATCGAGATGAGCTTCATCGTGTCCCGCTCATCCGAGAACGAATCCTCCACTCCCTTTTCGAGGCCACGGACTTTCCAGTCCAGCTCTTCGGAGGTCCCGTCCACCTTTTTCACCAGTTCGCAGAGTTTCCTGTAGGCGTCGCGCGACCCGTCGGTCAATACGAGATAGCTCGGCCACTTGATTTTCCCGGTCGGAAGCAGGGTCATCATAGTCGCCCGATAGGGGTCCATCACGTTCATCATACGGTAATTCGAGAAGATGCCGGCGACCTGGGTGGCCTCCCCGTCGCCCCAGACTATCTCCGTGTCTTCTTCCCCGAGGCCGACCGTGGCGGCGAGCGCCTCGTTCACGTACTTCACGTTTCCGGACAGATGATAGTCCTTAAGCAGCTTGATGCCGGATATATCCAGATATGTGCTGTCGCAGTCGAACGTATAGACCAGGACGTCGTTCCGTTCCTTGTCTTTCCTATATGTCATACGTGCGCTGTTGCCGTCCAGCGACGAGCCGCCGTAGGTTCCTATGGCCTTTATGTACGGCTGGGCCTCCAGTTCGCTCCTTATGAGTTCGTCCTCGTCCGGACTGACTATGTAGAGGTTCTCGACATCGTGGCCGAGAGGCGCGCTTATGAGATGGTTTATCTGAAGCCAGATGGTGAAGGAGGCCGTGAGCATAGTCACGGTGATGATGTTCTGCAGTATGATGAATACCTTGCTGAGCACCATTTTCGAATGCTGGCGGAACGATCCCTTCACGATGTCTATAGGCTTGAACTTAAGCAGCAGCAGGGTGGGGAGGATGCCGGAGATGACTCCGGTCAGGATGATGAAGAGGATGCAGGCTGATACCGTGCCGAAGGAAAGGTCGCGCATCAGGTCTATCCTGCCGTCGAAAAGGGTCGCGAACCTGTCCTCGAAGCACAGGGCCAGGGCGAAGCCGATGAGGAAGGAGACAAAGACCATCAGCGTCGATTCAGTGATGAGTTCCAGGGTTATGCCCCTGCCGTCGCTTCCGAGCAGGCGCCGCGTGGCCACTTCCTTGGCTCTGAAGCCGGTGTTCGCGGTGGTGAGGTTCACGTAATTCGTCACGGCGAAAAGCAGAATGGCCAGAACTGCGGCGAACAGGATTTTCAGCAGGGACCTGTCTCCATTGAGGATTCCGACGCCGGTGTTCTGAGGCGCGAACATCAGTTCGTCCAGAGGTATGAGGACCGGTTTAGGCTCCGCGCCGTAATAGCCCAGTGCCGGTATCTGTTCCTTGAAGAATTCGGCCATATCCCCGGTCTTGTCCTCCAATGAGACTCCCGGGCGGGTCATCAGGAACGAGTATGTGGAACCCAGAGGGCCGGAAACATAAGTTCTTCCGCTGACGCGATAGCCGAGAATCTGAGGGTAGCGGGCACTGTTCGCGATGAGTTCCGCGGTGCTCAGGAAGACCGTCCTGTCGAGATCCTCTATGACGGCTGAGACGGTATAGACGAGGGTCGAATCATAGGGGTCGCCAGTCCCGTCGTTGATGGTTATAAATCTGGAGCCGACGATGTTCAGCGGCTGTCCGAGCGGGTTCCTGTCCGGGAAGAGCTTTTTCGCGAGCGACTCGGTTATGACGCATTTCTCGGGGCTGTCGAGGGCTGTGGCCCTGTCTCCGGAGATGAAGTCGAAGTCGAAGAATCTGAAGAAAGTGGAGTCGGCCGCCATAACGTTCCCTTCGCCTTCCCCATTGCTGCTGCCGGAGGAGCGGTCCTCGAACTTGATGCGGGCAGTATGCATATTCAGGCAGCAGACGGACTCTATCTCGGGATAGCGCTCCTGAAGGGCGTGAGTGGCGTCCGGCCAGGTAGCCAGATTGGAACCCGTAACCGAAAGTGCCTCTATCCTGTCGCGGTTATGGTGCCGGCGGTCTGTGCTGAACTGCCGGTAGCTGTAGTCTCCGAGCAGGATTACGAACATCAGCGAGACGGCAAGCCCGAATGTGTTTATGAGGGTGTAAAGCGGATTGTTTTTAAGGTAGCGGAAGAAGTACTTCATCTTATTTTCTTTTACAGTCGGCACTGTCTGTCACACTTTCTGTGCCAGATGGGTTTATCGCTTGGTGTTCAGGCGGTTGTTGATTTTCGGGAGTGCGCGGTGTGTAAAAAAACTTTACACAGGTGTGAAAAAACTTTACAGTTTTTCCGCACCTGTGACAGACTGGATCTCCGGTCGGGGCTGGGGATGACGAGTCCTCCTTGTTATGCCCGACGTGCTCGGGCTTCTGCCGGCTCCGACCGGGCATCAGACGGCCTCGAAGGCCTGCTGCAGGTCGGCGAGGATGTCGTCGATATGCTCC
>CAVKLO010000117.1:0-5749 GCA_963656985.1 Bulleidia sp.
CATCTGCTCCGACGCCTCCCGCGACCATCGCACGATCTGCGTGGTGGAAAGCGTGCGTGACGTGATGAGCATCGAGGCCACCGGCCAATACCGTGGCGTATATCACGTTCTGGGCGGTATCATTTCGCCGATTGGCGGCGTGGGGCCGTCAGACCTCACCATCGGGGAACTCGTCGGCAGACTCTCCGCCCTCGAGTCCGGGGAGAATCCTCCCGAGCTGATACTTGCGCTCAGCGGAGATGTCGAGGGGGAGACCACATCCTTCTACATTTACCGTCAGGTCTGCGGTCTCGGTGTGAAGGTCACTACGCTCGCGCGGGGACTCGGCTTCGGGGCCGACCTGGAATACGCCGACTCCCTCACTCTGGGCCGTTCGCTGCTTAACAGACAGATATTCAAACCGTAATGACATTTGCTGAAATCCTCTTGGCCCTCGTTCTGGCGCTTTCCCTCTGCGCGGACTGCTTCGCAGTCTGCGTCTGTTCCAGCGTGACCCTCGAAAAGGTCGAGTGGAGAAACGTCTCGCCCATAGCCCTTGTCTTCGGTTTCGTGCAGGCGGGCCTTCTGCTCGCGGGCTACCTTTTCGGAGACCTCTTCGTCGGCTATGTGGAGAAGGCGGCGCACTGGATCGGCTTCCTGCTTCTGCTCTATGTGGGCGGCTCGATGATACTGGAGTCTCTCCGGAAGCAGTGCGAGGTCAGAAACCTGAACGGGCTGTCCGCAGTGATTCTCGGAGCGGTCGCGACCAGCATCGACGCCCTCGCAGTAGGCATTTCCCTCTCGATGGGTCAGCTGGAGACGCACGACATAATACTGGATACCGCCGCAGTCTTTCTTGTCACCTTCCTTTCCGTCCTCACTGGGATGTTCTTCGGGCACAGGCTCGGGCACAGGCTCGGCAAGAGAGCAGAATTCGCCGGAGGCGCGGTTCTGATCCTGATAGGCTTGAATATTCTTCTGGGAATCTAGACCGAAAAGAAAGAAAAAAGATGATGCAGCTTATTTTTTGAAGGTTTCTTATTACCTTTGCCGGCCGGCCTATCTGTAGAGCCGGCTTGTTATGCGCGTATTAACCCTTCCGACAGACTTGCCGGGAATAATCGGAAAGAGGAATGATAAATATTTTCTACAGACACGACGGCCAGGCGGACGTTTCTCAGGCCATAGCCGATTTCGGCGCCCTCAAGAAGGAAGATGTCCTCTGGATAGACCTTCTGGACCCGGACGGAGATGAGAAGAGGGCTGTCGAGACTTTTCTCGGAACTGAAATCCAGAGCCGCGCGACGGCCGAGGAGATCGAGAGTTCATCGCGTTTCTCCGAAGACGACAGGGCCATCTACGCTAATACGAATTACCTCACTCCGGCAGACGACGAGTTCAAATCCGACCCCGTGTCCTTCACGATCGCCGGAGAGACTCTCGCCACGCTCCGCGAAGTGCCGCTGCGAAGTTTCAACACGCTGCAGATGAAGCTTATGGCGCGGCCGAACCTCTTCCCCAACGGCTTCACCATCTTCCTCGCCATAATGGACCAGAGAGTGGACCTCGACGCTGACATAGTCGAGATCCTCTCCAAGGACACCGCGCGCTTCAGCCGCAGGATAAACCAGCAGGAGCAGATTAACGAGGACTTCATCCTGGACATAAACCAGCTTCAGGAGAACACGATGGTGGTGCGCGAGAATGTGGTGGACAAGCAGCGGCTCATCTCGAACATAATGAAGAGCGGCCGCTATCCGAAGAAATACGACCAGAGGCTGAATGTCCTTCTGCAGGATATAGCTTCCCTGATAAACCACACCAATTTCAACTTCGAGCGTCTCGAATATCTCCAGGACACCGTTCTGGGCCTCATCAATCTCGACCAGAGCCGGGTGATGAAGATATTCACCCTCGTGTCCCTTCTGCTTATGCCGGCCACGCTCGTGGCGAGCTTCTACGGGATGAACGTCACCCTGCCTTTCGCGCAGCTCCCTCTGGCCTGGCTCTTCATCGTCCTGGTGATGCTGCTCGTGGTCCTCTCGCTCTGGTTCGTCTTCAAGCGCAGGCGGATGCTGTAGGCACTGCGCCGTGACCTCTCGCCCCGCACATATCAGCCCTCCCTGCCGCGAGGTGCCCGCACAAATACTTCGTTTTCTATCACTTAAACCTTT
Source organism: Bulleidia sp. (assembly GCA_963656985.1). Classification (GTDB taxonomy): domain Bacteria; phylum Bacteroidota; class Bacteroidia; order Bacteroidales; family UBA932; genus Cryptobacteroides. The sequence continues at coordinate 2,154 of CAVKLO010000117.1, forward strand.
ATATGCGTCAGATTTCTTACAATCTGAAATTTCTTCGCGCACTTTCCGTTTAAATTTATAGGCGAATTGTTGCCCGTCAGAAAAAAGTGTATTACATTTGTCACGCTATTAAAACGCTTGAAGCAGGAAACTGCGCATAATTCACTAAAACGATTTGAAATGGATTTGAAAAATGCTGCCGCCGGAACTCTCGAATCTGGAGATATAATGATCCAGATAGCTCCGGCTGAAACCAAGGGCCTGCATATCGAACTCGACAGCACTGTCGCCGCTCAGTTCGGAAGGCAGATCCGCACGGTCATTACAGAGACCCTCACGGGACTCGGCATCGAAGACGCCGACGTGAAGGCCGTAGACAAGGGAGCCCGCGACTGCACCATACGCGCGAGAGTCACGGCTGCCGCAGTACGCGCCACAGGCAAGGATGTTTGGGCATAAAGAATGATAAGGATTATGGAAGACAGATTGAGAAGAACTATGATGTTCATCCCGGGAAACAACCCCGGAATGATGCAGGACGCTTACATTTACAGGCCGGATTCCATTATGCTCGACCTGGAGGATTCCGTCACTATGGCGGAGAAGGATGCCGCCCGCCTGCTCGTGTACAATGCCCTCAAGTCCATCGATTACGGTGACATAGAGATGGTGGTGCGCATCAATCCTCTCAGCACCCCTTACGGCCGCAAGGACGTGGAGGCTGTGGTTAAGGCCGGCGTACACGTCATCCGTATGCCCAAGACCGAGACTGCGGACGAAGTCCGCGAGCTCGAGGCCGAAATAGTGAAGGTGGAGAATGAAATCGGCTGTCTCGGAAGGACGAAGATAATGGCCGCCATCGAAAGCGCGGAAGGCATCTGCAACGCTTTCGCCATCGCCAAGGCCTCGAAGCGTATGATGGGCATCGCCCTGGGAGCCGAGGACTACTGCGCGAGCCTGAAGACCCAGCGCACCCCCGGCGGAGACGAGCTGCTCTATGCCCGCCAGACCATAGTTGTGGCCGCACGCGCGGCGGGAGTATATGCCCTCGATACCGTGTTCTCGAATCTGGACGATATGGAGTCTTTCCGCAAGGAAGTGGAGCTGATAAAGACCCTCGGCTTCGACGGCAAGTCCATCATAAACCCTCGTCAGATCAGGATCGTGAACGAAGTGTTCGCCCCGAGCGAGAAGGCCATAGAGAAGGCCAGGAAGATTCTCGCCGCCATAAAGGAGGCGGAGAAGAAGGGTTCCGGAGTCATTTCTCTGAACGGCAAGATGGTGGACCGTCCCGTAGTCATCAGAGCGCAGCACACCATCGACCTTGCCGTCGCTTCAGGTATCATCTCAAAGGAAGAAGTTTATGAGTAGTTTGAAAGACAGGGCGGAGGGCATCCGCAGAGTCGCCGCCGCTATGGGCAAAGAGGTCTATTCCGGTGAGACCGTAAAGAACACCGTTTTCCGCAAGGACCTTCAGAAATCCGACCATAAAGTAGTCACCCTCGAAGAGGCCATCGTCAGAAGCGGCCTGAAGGACGGGATGACCATTTCCTTCCACCACCATTTTCGCGGAGGCGACAAGGTAGTGAATATGGTAGTGGACAAGCTCGCGCGGATGGGCTTCAAGAATCTGCATCTTGCCGCTTCCAGCCTCTCCGACGTGCACGCTCCACTTATCGGGCATATCAGAAACGGTGTCATAACGAAAATCTCCACTTCGGGACTTCGCGGCGAACTCGCCAGGGAGATATCGCACGGCCTTATGAAGGAACCTGTAGTGTTCCGCAGCCACGGCGGCCGCGGCAGTGCCATCTCCACGGGAGACCTGCATATCGACGTGGCCTTCCTCGGAGCCTCCTCCAGCGACCCGGCGGGAAACGCCAGCGGCTACTCCCGCTCCGAGCACGCCAAGTCCATCTGCGGCTCGCTCGGCTACGCCAAGCCTGACGCCCAGTATGCGGACAAGGTGGTCATCATCACTGACGATCTGGTGGACTACCCTAACACCCCGAACTCCATCTCCGAGCACGATGTGGACTATGTGGTCCTCGTGGATTCCGTGGGCGACTCTGCGAAGATTTCCTCCGGCGCGATCCGCGACACTAAGAACCCCCGCGACATACTCCTCGCGATGAGCGCAGCCGACGTCATAATAAACAGCGGCTATTTCAGGGAGGGCTTCTCCATCCAGACCGGCTCGGGCGGCGCATCCCTCGCGGCGGTAAAATACATCAGGGAGAAGATGCTTGAAAAAGGCATCCACGCAAGCTTCGCTCTCGGCGGCATCACCGCCCATATGGTGAAGATGCACGAGGAAGGGCTCATCGAAAGGCTCATCGACGTGCAGTCCTTCGACCGCGTCGCCGCCGAGTCCATAAAGAACGACCCGTTCCACAAGGGGGTCTCGGCGAATGAATACGCTGCGGCGGACGAGTCGGGCTCCGCCGTACATTATCTGGACATAGTGATCCTTTCCGCCCTCGAGGTGGACGTGAACTTCAACGTGAACGTTCTCGTGGGCAGCGACGGCGTCATCCGTGGCGCCGTGGGAGGCCATCCGGACACTGCTGCGGATTCCGCCCTCTCCATCATAGTATGTCCGCTTCTGCGCGGGAGAATCCCTTGCATCGTGGATGAAGTCACCACTCTCATCACTCCGGGTTCCACAGTCGATGTGGTCGTGACCGAGTACGGCATAGCCGTGAACCCGCGCCGGGGCGAAATCGCGGAAAGGCTCCGCGCGGCCGGGATGAAGGTAGTGGATATCAATGCGCTTAAAGACCTGGCCCTCGAGCAGATAGGTACACCTGACCCTCTGCCGTTCGGCGACAAGGTGGTCGGCGTGGTGATGAACCGCGAGGGCACGGTGCAGGATGTCATAATGAACATCGAAGATTAGGTGCTTTCCTTATGGAAATCACGCTTGAAGAGCTGCTTGCGAGCCGCGAGGCGAGGGCGCTTCGCCAGAAGGATTATCTGCGGGATTATCCGGAAGGAACCCTCGTATGCCTCACGGTCATAATGCCCGGCGGCATCAAGCGTGATTCCGCATCTCTGATAACAGCGCAGGCGGCCGTGACGGCGGCGGTGTCCGCGTTCGGCCGCAGCCTTGTCACCCTCGAACTGCGCGATCTGCCCACAGGATATGAAGCATATATGGTCACGTCTCTGCCTTGCCTGCAGGCCAAGGCGGAGACCTGCCGTATAGAGGACAGCCATCCTCTCGGGAGGCTTTTCGACCTGGACGTGATCGGCTCCGACGGCATCCCCGTACCCAGGACTGCGGTAGGCAAGGCCCCGAGGGGCTGCCTGCTCTGTCCGAATACGGCAGCGTATTGTATGAGAAACCGTACCCATACTCGGGAAGAGCTTCTGAAGAGGATCGGCGAGATGATAGACGCCTATGTGCAGTGACCGCTTCATAAATACGGTTCCGCTTTCCCTTTCTTCAGTGCGCCGCCGCGTGGAGGACTTCCTTGCGGAGAACGGTCTGCGCTATGCTCCGATGGACACTTACGTGACCGTCAGCGAGGATGAAGAAGGGGACAGGATTCTGGCCGGGGGCGGTCTGGAGGGCAATCTCATAAAATGCGTGGCCGTCAGCGGAGCGGCCCGTT
>CAVKLO010000118.1:0-5749 GCA_963656985.1 Bulleidia sp.
ATCGCTTGTCTTTTAACCGTTTACCATTCCACCTCGGACACCACCTCCACGTCCTTCTGCACCCCGTCCCTGTCCGTGTCGGCGGTCGTTATCGTCCCCGTTATCGTCGCGGCCCCCGAGGCCGTGAGGGTCCGCGTGATTTCCCACGCGTCCTTGTCATAGACCATCATCTTCCAGTCCCCGGCTATCGTGGCCTCCAGCCCCGACTTCACGTTCACCACGTATGCCTGCACGTACACGGGCTTGTCCGTGTCCACCTCGCGGTTCGTCGCGGCGGTCGCCGTGGAGCCGTCCGCGTTCACGATGCGGTGCTCTATCTTGTATTCGTCCGTCGCGTCGATGATGCGCACCGCGTCGCGGTCCACCGGGGCCGTGTCCGTGGCGGACAGGTAGAACTCCGCCACGATGAGCTGCGCGGAGTCTATCTCGCTCCGCGTCACCGTGATGCTCTTCCCGGACTTCGCGCTCCAGAGCTCGTCGTCCCTGTACCACTTCACCGCGTAGTCCGTCACCTCCGTGCCCCCGAGGAAGAGCTTCGTGGCGAGGGTCGCGGTCGGCTCCGCCTCCGTCAGCTGCCCCGTGGTCGCGGTCAGCGTGCCCGTGTAGGAGGACGCGCCCGCGCTCTGTATCTGGATGTCCACGTCCTTCTCCAGCGTCTGCTCCACCCCGGCCACCGAGGCCGAACACGCGTAGTGCAGCGTGTCCGAGGCCGGGTTGTCCTTCGACGCGAGGTTCGCCACTATCTTCAGCGCCCCCGTGGACGCGTTGAGCCGGAACTTCCCCGTCGTGTCGGCGGTCCACTCCCCGGAGGTCTCGCCGCTGAACACCAGAAGGATGCCGTTGTAAGACCACTGATGCCCCGAGAGCACGACCTTGCTGCCCCGGGCCGAAGTGACCTGCGGCGTGAGCGTCGGCTGGTTCTCCGCCACCGTCCAGTCGGGCGACACCGCGCCCGTGTTCACGTCCACGTGCTGGAAGAGCGGCACGCCGTTGTTCCGGAACGAGATGAAGCACGTGTCCCCGTTGCGAAGGCGCTTTATCGTGATGCTTCCCTGTGCGCTGTACTGGCTCATACCCATCCCTCCATCTTAAGTATCCGCTTCATCTCGCCCGCCGAGCGCACGGCCCCGTCGAGGGCCGCGACCTTCTCCGCGAACGTCTCCCCGGGCGCGAAGGCCGTGACCTCCTTCTCGTTCAGGAGTATCCGCGACCCCCGGACCCTGTGCCCGTCCGCCCCGACGCCGCACTTCGCGGCGAGGGCCCTGTCCGCTATAACGTATCTCATATCAGTTGAAAATTAGGTTGTCCCCGTTCTCGTCCGTGAACACGTCCCCGTCCTCGGAGACCGCCGTCCTATAGACCGGGCGCAGCTCCGATTCGGTGTACACGTCCACCCAGTCGTCCTCGTATGTCTCGCCTATGCCCGTGTCCGCGAGTTTGAACTTCACCGCGCTCCCGGTGCCCTGCACCTTGCGCGTCTTGCTCGCCGTGTCCGTGCACCACGTGATGTCCACCGCCGCCTCCGGGCACTCCACTATCCTGTCGCCCCGGCTCACCTGCGCCCTGTCCAGACGGTACTCGTCCCCGGCGTTGATGCCCGTGCCGTTGGTCGGCGAGCAGTCGAAAGCCGGGTACTCCCGTCCGGCGGAGAAGCATATCTGCGGAGGGACCCTCCCCGAGCCGTCTATGACCGCCTTCAGCACGTAGGCCGCGCTCTCCACCAGACGCAGGTCGAGCGTCACGTGGTCGGAGCCTATCTCCACCGCCTCGTCCTCCCCCGCGTGCAGCTCCGTCTGCGCCGAGCCGCTGATGCGGTACAGACGCAGGGCGTAGCCCGTGCCCATCGCCTTGCTCCCCCGGTACACCGTCACGGGTATCCTCCGGATGTGGGCGTTGGAGTCCGTCGCGTCCGCCTCCGCCTCCGCCGACTCCTCTGTGAGGCCCTGCGCCGCCTTGTATCTGTAGGTCAGCAGCGCGTCGTCGAACGGGTTGTACCGTATCGCCTGCGTCTCCCCGATGGAGACCGTGTACGTGTCCTCGGACGCGTCCTCCGTGGAGAGTGTCACCGGGTCGGTCCTGACCTCGATGTTCACCCCGAGCCGCGGGTCCGCGAAGACCGCCTCGAAGTGCAGCGCGAGCCGCAGCCCCGGAGGGACGTTGCGCTTCACCGTCAGCGTGCCCCGGGAATCCGTAGAGGTCCCGTCTATGGAGTACAGGCCCTCCCATTCCGGAAGGCCCGAGATGTCCTCCCCGTTCACGTACCAGCGCATCTGCGCGAGGGACGCGTTCGCGAAGGAACCCTCCCGCGAGCCGTCCGGGGCCTGCGCATAGACCAGAGGGCGGAACTGCGAGGGGGTCAGCTCCCTGTCCGGCTCGAACTCATCGCCGGATGCGCTGTACACCTGCATCGCCGGGGATGCCGGGGTCAGGCACGAGACCGACACCGCCACGTGCAGCGGCGCGTAGTCTATCCGTATGCGTTTCTTGTTGCTTCTCATATCGTCATATAGCCAGTGTGTAGCCGGCCTCGCTCCCGTCCGTCATATACGCCGTCATCGTGAAGAGCGTGCTTATGCCCGAGGACGCGAGGTCGCTGTATGTCTTGCCGTGCTCTATCGTTATGCTCCCGGCGAAGTTCTTCGCCTTGTCCGTAAGGGCCCACGCCGCGTCTTCCGCCGGAACCCCCGTGTCGCGCTCCACCTTCCATTTCACCACCTTCGAGGTCACGTCGTCCCAGCCCTTCCACACCGTGCAGGTCACGTCCACGCTCTCCCCGTAGGCGAGGAACTCCTCGCCCTCCGTGTCTATCTCCATACGGTACGGCAGCAGCTTGAACTGCTCTATCGTGCCCGACATATAGATGTTGGCCAGATACGCCGAGTAGCCCTCCATCTCCAACCCGAAGATCGACAGGTTGGAGAGGTCGCCGAACTGCGCACCGATGTTGCCGTCCCCGAACTCCCACGAGGCCACGTCCTTCAGATACCGCTCGTACGTGCGCGTGCTGTACCGCGAGGTCTGCCTGTCCCTGTCCGAGAAGTTGCCGTAGGCCACGAAGTGCATCGCCTCGCACGGATGGAACGCGTGCGGCCAAGTGTCGGAAACGGGACGGACGGCGTAGCGGAACTTGCCGTTGTCGCTTGCGAGAATCTCCGTCACGCGGAAGTAGGTCGTGTAGAAGCCCGAGAACTTGAAGTTCCCTATGCCGTCGTCGCTGTCCGCGAGCGCGTTGTCGCCCGGGCGCAGGTCGTTGTGGTAGATGCCCATGCAGATGTCGTCCAGAGCCACGAGGCCGATCTCCCCGTCCTCCAGATGCAGGGTGATGACGCCCGTATTGAGGATGTTCCCGTCCGCGTCGTAGTCCGGCTCGGCGCTCGCTATGATTCCGCCGCCCGGGGCTCTCCACGAGTTGCCCACGTTGACCGATACGCGGTTGTACCGCAGCTCCGGCACTTCGAGGAAACGCCGGAGCACGAGGCTCTCCAGCTCCGCGTTGCCGCCCCCGTCCACGCGCCAGCCCTTGCCCGTGCTGATGCCCTCGATGAAGTCGGGGGACTGCGCCAGGGCCGCGACCACCTTCGCGAAGGTCACGGGGTCAGTCTTCCTCAACGCCTGGTCAAGATAATCGCTGAAAACGTGCTTCGCCCACGTGTCCGCGTCCGTGGCGTGGTCGGATTCGGCGGCGTGCGCCGCGTCGTCGGCGTATCCGGCCTTGACTTTCTCCGTAACGGTTTCTACAGTGGCCTCTCCGGATTCTTCATCCGTGGTCTCTATGTCCTGCGTCAGGTACTCGTAGAAGTCGGTGTCAATGCTGATTGCGTCCAGGGCCTTTTTGTTCTCGTGGGTGTGGCCGTCTCCGGTCGGTGCTATGTCGCCCCCGGATACATTCACGACCGTGCTGCCGCTCTCCACGGCGGCCACGCCTAATTCGCGCAGCCTCTTGGATCGGGGACGCGCGGTGCGCTGGTTAGCAATCAGTGTAAACTCCTTCTTCGCCATATCAGCTATGCTTTATCGTATTCGTCCGGACGCAGTTCAACTATGGTGACTTCGGACGTGTCCATTATGGTGTTCTGAATGTCGCTCTGGAGCAGGAAAATCTTGCCGCTCTGATTCTGTTCCGTGTACGCCGCCAAAGCGTCGGCAGGCAGCTCCGCCTCGCCGGACAATGTTGTGCGCCGCCGCGCATACTGGCTGTAGAGAGTGCCGATGAACAGCTCCTCGGCCTGCGAGGTGCGTCCGGCTCTCGTTATTTCCGTAACCTGCCTGCCCGTCGTATTGTTGAAGTAAGCCCCCCGGGCCGTCGGCACGCCGCCCTCGGCGGTGCCGCAGATCGTGCTTATCTCTATCCCCTCCTTCGCCGCGCCGTTGATCTCCGCGCTGTACTCCACATCGTCGGTGTTTATTGCCTTGTCGAACTGCCGCCCGTTCATTATCTCGAACTCCGGCAGCTGGAAGAGGATGTGGTTGATCTTGCTCCACAGGCTCTTCGGGTTCGGGGTGCTTCCGCTGGAGGGCAGGTTGGTGTTCTCGTTGCATATCATCCAGCCGCCTTTGCGCACTTCGAGCCAAAGCTTGCCGCCCTTGCCACCGTAATTGGGGTACGGTATGTACTGCCCCTCCCCGGCCTTCCGCAGTATGGTCGTCAGGTCTTTCTTGTGTGCGTTGACGGCTGGCCGGTTCTTCTTCCACCCCAGAACGCCGGAAGTATCCACCCGGTCCTCGCTGTCGTAGTAGCACAGGTAGCCCCAGACCGTCGGGCTTTCGTCGTCGGCGGGGCTGTACACCAGCCAATTGCCGTAAGTCTCTTTAAGCGTCTTCACCGGGGAGCTCTTGTAATCCCGGCTTACCACTGTCCTGTTCGTCCAGCAGTACACGGTATCGGAGCCCTCCGGCTGAAACTTGACCGTGACGGGCACGTAAACGAAGTTTCCGTATTTCGCCCATTGCTTATACCAGTCAGCCTCGGCCTCCACCTCGTATATGAGGTTCGCCGCGTCCTCGAACGGATTGAAGCGGCAGTCCAGAAGCATATTGAGCGCGACACGCAGCACCAGGCCGCTCGCATCGTCCACCGGTGGCAGCTGCACCTCCGCGCTCTTGAAGAGCTTGCCGCCGCAGCTTGCGAGCGTGCCGCCCAGCGCGTCAGCGGTCAGATACCCGTAGCTTTTCTGAAGGAGATGCTGCTGCCAGTAGTCGCCGTATCCGTGGAACCCCGTCCAGCCGACCGCCACGCCCTCGCTCTCCGTGCCGTCGTTCTGCTCCACTATCCTGAAGAACCGCACCGCGCTGTCCTTCAGCTCCGCGTTCTGCCCCTTCAGCGAAAGCCACAGGGAGAACCCCGCGTCCGTCGCGTCCAGCCAGTCGCGCACGTCCGTGCTGTAATGGTAGCTGAGATACTGGCAGTCGCCGGATGACTTGTACTCGTAATTCAGGTTTATCAGATTCTTGTCCACCGCCTCCGTCCAGCACTCTTCGGGGGCCTGGTTGCCGCCCTGCGCATAGGTGCTCCAGGTTATCTTGACGTTGTTCGCCACCTTGTCCACGCCCATCGTGCTGCCGCCGCCGTCCCACGTCAGCTGCTTCTGCGCGGCAAGCGTGTAAAGGCCGTTTAAGTCATAAACATAGACGCGCCCGGCCCTCTGCACCATACGCAGGCCCAGAGGCTGCAAGATGCCCTCTATCGCCTCTTTGAGCGTGGATGCCTCGCCGTCCTCGTCATAGAAATTGTCGCTGCGCACGCGAAGGC
>CAVKLO010000119.1:0-5748 GCA_963656985.1 Bulleidia sp.
GTGGACGGCTCCGCCTTCCACGAGCGGCCAGGTGCCTTTCTCCCACTTGATCGGGGTCATAAACGTCTCGCGGCCCAGCAGATGGTAGTTTCCGCCCTGGGTCCTGAAGCCCAGGCAGCACATCCACCAGCTGCCGTCGTGCGCCTGCACCAGATCGCCGTGTCCCAGACCCTGGATGATGCTGGACTGCGACTGGAGATTGCAATGGGTGAGGACGGGACTCTCCGGGTCGGCCTCGTAAGGACCTTCGATGCTGCGGCTGCGCGCTATCGTGATGCTGTGCGCGTACTCCGTGCCGCCCTCCGCGATGAGCAGGTAGAACCAGCCGTCCTTGAAGTAGAGGTGCGGGCCCTCCGGATAGCGTCCGCCGGTGCCGCGCCAGATTTTCTTTACTTCGCTGAGCTTCTCGCCGGTCCGGGGGTTCAGCTCGAAGAGGACGATCCAGTTGTCGCACGTTCCTGTGTACCAGCACTTTCCCTCGTGGAAGAAGAGTGAGGGGTCGATGCCGCCCTGGTCGATCCAGACGGGGTCGGACCACTCGCCGGCCGGGTCCTGCGAATGCACGATGAAGTTCCCGCGCCCGCTGCAGTTCGTGGTGATCATATAGAAGACGCCGTCGTGGTGGCGGATCGTCGGCGCGTAGATGCCTCCCCACGCGAGCGCTCCGTCCAGCTCCAGCTGCTCGCGGCGCGTGAGCACGTTGCCTATCTGCGTCCAATTCACGAGGTCGCGGCTGTGGAAAATCGGCACGCCCGGGAAGTATTGGAAGGAGCTGCAGACGAGGTAGTAGTCTTCGCCGACCGCGCAGACGCTCGGGTCGGGGTGAAAACCTTTGATGACCGGGTTCGTGTAGCCGAAGCTGCGTACTTCGTCCGATGTCGTTTCGCGGACTTCGTCCAATCTAATTCCGTGGCCTGCGGCCAATGCGTCTGATGTGTACGTGTCAGGTGCCGCTGCTCCGTGGCCTGCGGCTGCCGCCATCGCACCGGCCATAATGAGTGCAATTGTCGTGAGGTTCATATCGCGTCAGTCTATATTTGTGATAATCAATGTGTCGCCTTCTGCGCGGAAGAGAATCTCGCGCTTTCCGAATTTCAGACCGTAAACCCTCTGAGGGTCACTCTGATATCGAGGGCGCGGATCCTCCGCGAGGATTTCCTTCAGGGCTTCCCTGTCCTGAGGGCTGAACTGCGCGTCAAGCCGCGCCGCCACCTCCTCGGGGACTATCACTTCGAGCCTTCGCCAGGAGCTGCCGTCGGTGAAACCGCTGCGCACTCCCGGATGAGAGTCGGCGTATTCTATGTAGGGCTTGATGTCGTAGATGGGCGTTCCGTCCGCGAGGTCGGCTCCGAGGACGGTGATGACCCCTTTCCGCGGATCTATGGAGCTGATTCTCACGGAGCTGAGTCCCAGAGGGTTAGGCCTGAAGGGAGAACGGGAAGCGAAGACTCCCACGCGGATGTTGCCGCCGAGTCTCGGAGGCCTTACGGTGAGCTGTCCTTTCCGGCTTTCCCTGTTAAGGCTGAAGCCCCAGATGAGCCAGAGGTAGTCGAAGCCCTCCAGGCCCCGGAGAGCTTCCGAGGAGTTCCACTCTTGCTCCAGCACGATTTCGCCCCGCAGGTTCTCCGCTATTCCCGCCTGGCGTGGCAGGCCGAACTTCCCCTCCACCGGGGAGCGGAAGCGGGCCACCGGACGGATTTCCAGAGGCTGAGGGGCGGGGGAGAGAGAGGTGGAGTCTGTCGTCATAACAGGGGCAGTAAGGGTGAATCCGGCTTATTGGCCGCAAGACCAGAGGAGGTGTATTGGCCGTAAGGCCGGAGGGGGATTGGACGGCTTGCCGGCCGTTTAAAAAAAGTGATTTTTTACATTTTTTAACTCTTGCCGATGAGGTTGAGGAACTCGTTGCGAGTGCGGGCGTCCTTGAGGAATGCGCCGCTGAACGCGGAGGTGACGGTCGTGGCGTTCGATTTCTGCACGCCGCGGAGCTGCATACAGGTGTGCGTGGCTTCGATGACGACCGCGACGCCGAGAGGATGGATGGCCTGCTCGATGCAGTCGCGGATCTCCACGGTCAGACGTTCCTGGACCTGCAGGCGGCGGGCGTAGGTCTCCACGATGCGGGCTATCTTGCTCAGGCCGGTGATGGTGCCGTTCGGGATGTACGCCACGTGCGCCTTGCCGATGAAGGGCAGCATATGGTGCTCGCACATCGAGTAGAGTTCTATGTCCTTCACGAGGACCATCTGGCGGTATTTTTCCTCGAAGAGGGCGCTGCGGATGATTTCGCCGCCGTCCTGTCCGTAGCCCTGCGTGAGGAACTGCAGGGACTTCGCGACCCTCTCGGGGGTCTTGAGCAGGCCTTCGCGCTGCGGGTCTTCGCCGAGCAGGGCGAGTATTTCATAGACGTGGGAGGCTATCTTTTCAGTAACCTCGGTCTCGTATCTTTCTTCCTTTATGTATGCCATAGAAGATGTTCTGAATGATATGGGAGCAAAAATAAGCATTCTTCCTCAAATTACCGCTTCGTTTTCGGGGAGACTGTCGGAAATACCCTCTTTTGCCGAAGTCGATCTTTTTTTCATATCAGAGTGAAAAAAACATTCATTCTTATCATTTTTTCAATATATTTGCGCCCGAACGAAAAACAAAGCGTTCAGACCATTTATAATATGTATTGGACATTAGAACTTGCCAGCAGCCTGGACGATGCTCCGTGGCCGGCAACCAAAGACGAACTTATAGACTATGCGAACCGCTCCGGCGCTCCGGAAGAGGTTATGGAGAATCTTCAGGAACTGGAGGATGACGGTGAAATCTACGAAAGCATAGAGGATATCTGGCCGGACTACCCGACCAAGGATGACTTCTTCTTCAACGAGGAAGAGTACTGATTTGATAGTTAGGATGTTATAACGTCGGTATATAGTGGCGGCGTTAGCATTCCCTCCTTATTCTGCGCATCGGCACTGACGTGCGCATTTGACTGTTACAAGACTGGACACAGCGGCACCTTGAGTCCGCAAAGCGAGTTGGGTCATATCGCACCTGACTCGCTTTTTTGTGCGGGAGGAAGATCTCGCGTTTGTGATGAATGTGGTGGCGCAGGCTGCGGCTCATTCTCCGGAGGTCCGTATTATCGCGTTCGAAGTGATGAACAACCATTTTCACTTTGTGGTTTCTGCGGAAGAGAAGGCTGTGCAGGCTTTTGGGGAATATGTGCGGAAGGAAGAGGAGGTCCTGCCGCTTTGACGTTAAATGCTGGTGATTCTATAACCTACCGGCATAGAATCACCGGCACTGCTTTAGTAGAGAGGAATGCTCTGATTACCTATAGGATATCGACATCTTCCAGAGAATCTATGAGGTCAAGAAGAGGCGTTCCATCTATCTGGAAAGTTTTTATCATTTCGTTTGCATCTGGGAACACTTCAAGATCCTCACTGAAATTCTTGTCAGATCGTGCTACATACTCCCGGGTGGATATGAAATAGTATTTCACGCCTTTGTAGGAGAATGTCAGATCATATCCTTGAACGGCAAAGTAATAGAATAGGGCTTCCTGATTATTGGTTTTGTAGCCGTGATACCTGTCACCGTTAGTTGCGAAGTCAGGCTTGAATTCGGAATTATACTGATAACCTTCCGAATCTTCCATAATGTAATTTCTACCCATTACGTTAATCTATAAAATCTCTGACAGTTTTAAGTATATCCGCCATCTCTTGGGTAAGAGGTTTTGGATTTCCGACAGGCTTCCCATCCTTCCATTCGTGATAGTGTTCGTTAAGACTGTGATGCGGAGTGGTATGAATTTCCCAAATTTTCTTCCCATCAGGGCCATATGTGGCAATCTTTCCGACATCTTTGCCATCTGAACGAATTTCGGCGTAAACTCTGTTCGGAGTATGACTTTCTTCTGGTAGACTATGCGAATCTTTGGGATTCTTCTTCTCCAGTATCTGAATATTTCCAATAGTGCCGACAGTCTTATACTGTCGTCCGGCCTCACTATTTGTGGTGCCGGCAGCATAACTACCATTACCTCCCATATCTCAACATCTTTAAACGTTCGTTCTCAAAGTATGTACTGATATCCTGCCGATGCCCACCGATGGGTGCTGGCCTCATAAAATACCTCTTTTTAAAGTCGACTCATATTTTCTATAATTAGATATTACGCCCTGACTATAATCCTATTATGGGATGGGCAATCCAACAATGGGATGTTCGGAAACTAGCGGTGAGATATTGACTTTTTGCAAATCGTTCTTAAATTTGCAAAACTGTATGCTATCCAATGGGAGGTCGCACCTTCATCGCTTGGATTCCTTGAGGCCAATCTTCTCCTAAAAGATTGGTCTCTATTATTTCTGACCTCTGATCAAATCCCTACATCGTCTTGCCCTCCTTAATTTGTGTCCATTCCCTTAATCTTTTGCCCACTTCATCTTGTGGCAGACGTCGGTTTGTTTCTTTCAACAATTCCAAACATTCTGCGGCATAGCCTGCGGAAATGATGTCATTCTCGACGAGGCTGTCCAGAACAAAAAGGATTCCCGCGACGTGAACATTATCTGCTTCAGCAAGCTTGCGGAGTCTGTTGTCGCCGGTAAGAAGAAGGGCGGACTGTTGTTTTGCGTGATACCAGACAGCTGCGTCGGTGATGCTGAGATTGCTTTTCATTAAGTTCACTACATCGTTGATGCATTCTGGCAATGTCTGATTAATCTCAAGTTTCCCCATCTTTATGACACTCAATATTGTTTCCTTCTGATTCGACAGTTCAATCTCGCGTAGAACCAGGTCTGTGGAATGAATTTCATAGGGAAGCATAAAGAATTCCCCGACCAATCTCATCGTACAGAGATCGATAAAAATATTTGTGTCGCAGAAGATGCGTTTTTCCATATACTATACGAACATTGCGTTTTCAATCATTTGCTGCACCGGTATTCCAAGAAGGCTTGATGCCTTTGAGCCCGAAATCAATTCGTCTGCATATGCCCGATATACCATCTTTTCGAACTTGTCGGTATGCTCGTCTGCATATCGTGACTTTATAGCATAGTCATTAAATGACGGGTTAGTGCGTTTGAGAATGTTATAGTTTCTATATTTGGACTCTCCAATCATACCGAAGTCCATCGCTTTGTGCATCAGTGCGTCAATCGAGATTCCGAATTCCTTCTGAATGTCAGCGAATTCCTGAAGGCTGATTTTTCTGTGACTGATGTCGCCCAGTTTGGATTTCATCTCTTCCGAAGATATTAACATCTCCCCGGCAAACAGATGGCAAAGCTTTTCAATCTCTTTGTCCTCTACTTCAGGTTCAAAACGCATGATAATGTGGCCAAGTTCGTGTAAAGCCGTAAAACGCTTACGCTCAGATGGATAGTTCTTGTTTAACACAATAATTGGAGTCTTGTCGGCCATCCCGCTGAATCCGTCAAAATCCATACTCGCGTCGATTTCAATTACGATAATTCCGATGGCCTCAAGAAAACAGATCACGTTGCTGATACTGTCTTCGGGCATATACCATTTGTTACGGAGAACAGATGCAACCCTTACGACGTCTTCTTTAGTAGATACCGGACCTTCAGATATGGTGAAGTCTGAAGGCGTTGCATTGCAGATGTCACAAATTTCAACATAGCGCTCCAGAATCTCAGTTGCTTTTGCCTGAATAGCATTTCTTTCTTTCACACCGAGTTTGTACTTTTTTCTGAATTCTATCCCGGTGATAGT
>CAVKLO010000120.1:0-5747 GCA_963656985.1 Bulleidia sp.
GTGCTGTAAGGTGACAGGGTTAAGAAAGCCCCTATTTCTCAGCTATATACATCCGGCAGACCCCGAAAGTGAAGCTCCGGGAGCGCACGGAGGTGAAGCCCGAGGCGAGCAGGCGCGGGATGAACCCGGGCGGCTTCGGAAAATTCATTATCGAGGCCGGAAGGTAGCGGTACGCGGCCCGGTTCCCCGTCAGAAGCCTTCCCAGACAGGGCAGAATGCGGAAAGCGTAGAGCTTGTAGCACGCGAGCAGGAAAGCGCTGTCCGGATACGAGAGTTCCAGAATCACCAGCCGTCCCCCCTTGCGCAGCACCCGGCACATCTCGGAAAGCCCGCGGTCGAGATTCTCGAAATTCCGCACTCCGAAAGCCACGCTCACCCTATCGAAACTCCCGTCGGCGAAAGGCAGTGCCTCCACATCAGCCTGAATGAGCTGAATGCCGACATCTCTGCGGCCGCTGCCGCGTCCAATCCTTCCGGAGTCACCCGTGCGGCCGCTGCCGCGTCCAATCCCGTTCTCCTCTCCCTCAGAGGACACATCGCAGCCCTCCCCGTCAGAAATCTCCCCGCTTACGTACCCCTCCTTCGCGACTTTCGCACGGCCTATTTCGAGCATCCCCTCGGAGAGGTCCACCCCGACCACGCCCGAACCCGGATAGAGCTTCGAGGCTATGGAAAGCGCGAAATCAGCCGTCCCCGCAGCGACGTCCAGCACCCTCAAAACCCTCCGCTCGTCGGCTATATGCCTCACCGCCCGGCGTCGCCAGCGGCGGTCGGAGCCGAAAGAGGAGAGATGGTTGAAAGCATCGTAATTATGCGCTATATCATCGAAAAAGCCGCGTATTTTTTCTTTCTCCGGCATAGGTCTGAAAACTGTTTATTTCGGCGTTTCAAGTGATGACGAAAACGCGTTGTCCGGTTACGGAATCACTGGAGCGACTCCCCCTCCGCCGCAGGTCTTCCCACACGCAGCTTCCTCTCCACCAGCGTCACCAGCTCCTCCAGAATGCTGTCGGTACGCCCTATCAGAGTCATCACGACCAGCACTCCCGAGCGGATCTCCACGCACATCACCCGCATAGGCGAATCATCCTCGCAGAGAGCCTCGAAACCATAGGCCTTGCGGTTCTGGAACGGCCACTCGGTCAGCGGATCCATATCCTCAGGGTCATCGTCGTCGAAGCCCACGATCTCCACGTAATTTGCCATAGCCTCGTCCTGAGCCGTCGTCTCGGGCGGCATCGGACCGACGCAGACATCTATCTCCGCGTCATCGGTCTGCAGACGGTCATTCGCCAGAAAGGCCTCGAAATGCGCCACTCCCCCGTCCAAGGTTTCCCGCCTGCTCTTCCAGGCTGCGGGAAGCTCGAGTTTGATGTTGTACATAAGAATTATTCTACATAGAGGAGCAGACCCTTAAGGTACTCGCCCTCGGGATGATATATATTCACGCAATGGTCTGCCGGCTGGTTCAGCCTGTCCAGTATGCGCACCTTGCGTCCGGTCTGAGCCGCAGCGGAAAACACGGTCATCGCGAAAGTGTCCCTGTCCACCACCTGCGAGCAGGAATAGGTAAAGACCAGCCCGCCCGGAGCCACAGTGTCTATCGCGCAGGCGTTCAGCCTCCGGTAGGCGCGCAGAGCATTCTGCAGCGCACCCCGATGCTTCGCGAAAGCCGGCGGATCCACGATGATGAGGTCATAACGTCCTTTCGGACAATTCTTCAGATACTCTATCGCGTCCGCGCAATGCTCCTCGTGACGCGAGGCGTCGAAACCGTTCAGCTCCACGTTCCTGCCCAGCATATCCATCGCGCGAGCACTGCTGTCCACCGAGTCCACGAATGCCGCGCCCGCGGCCAATGCGTATATCGAGAAGCCGCCCGTGTAGCAGAAGAGGTTCAGCACCCTGCGGCCGACGCTCAGGCGCCCGACCGATGCGCGGTTCTCCCTCTGGTCGAGGAAGAAGCCTGTCTTCTGGCCTCCCGTCCAGTCCACGATGAAGCGGTGTCCGTTTTCCGTCACCGTCTGTTCATCGTCCGTAAAGCCCTCGGACTTATACAGATAGCCGTCCACAAGCTCCAGTCCGGCCTTGAACGGGGCCGTGCCGGAACTCTTGTCGTAAACGGCCTTGAGCGAGTCGGCGAATATGTTCTGCAGGGCGGCGCAGATCTGTTTTCTGGCCCTGAACATTCCGACTGAATGGGCCTGCATCACGCATACGCCTCCGTACCAGTCTATTATGAGGCCGGGGAGACTGTCCCCTTCTCCGTGTACAAGTCTGAAGCAGTCCGTCTCGGCGGAAGGAAGTCCTGCGGCACGGCGCACGTCCGAGGCACGGGAAATCATCCGGACGAAAAAGTCCGGGTCGAGGGCCGAACGGTCGAAGGAGAGTATCCTCACCGCGATGGAGCCCACCTGATAGTGTCCCACAGCCAGGAATTCGCCCTCGGCCGAATACACTTCCACGAGGTCCCCCTCTGCGGGAGAGCCCGCTGTCCGAGCCACGGCTCCGGAGAACACCCAGGGGTGAAAGCGCCTCAGGGACTCGTCCCTGCCTCTTTTAAGATATATTCCGATCATTTCAGATGTCGTTTTCAGTCTTTTTCAGCCGGCTTTACGGATGTCTCCCCGCTCTCCGCACCCTTGCGGCGTCTCCTGTGTCTGTGCCTGCGGCGGCGCTTCGCCTTGGCGACGGCCTCGGAGGAGGCCTCGACGGCGTTCTGAACGGCTGCGGCCCCGGATTTCCGTTTCCTTTTCCTTCTGCTTTTCCCACTCTTCTTATTCCCGTCCGCCGGAGGACTTGCAGTTGATTCCGGCGCAGTAACCGGGGAAGCCGTTTTCCTGCGATGCCTACGGCCTCCCCTACGCCTTCGGCAGGAGGAAGCCTTGGAGCCTGCGGCTTCAGAAGGATTGGACGCGTCAGCGGCCGGAGCGGCCTTCTGCTGAGGATTCAGCTGCTCGGGGGTCAGCGGATGCGGTTTGGAGCGCTTGAGGCGGAAGTACATCTCGCGGCAGACCCACGCGTCGGTCGCGGCATAGCGGCACTGCGGCTCGGAAAGGGTTTCGGCCTCCCAGTTCGAAAGCTGCTGGGTCTTGGAAATGCGCACGCCGAGGATGATGGCGCTCATTTTCTTCACGCTCTTGTCGCGGATGCCGTACTGCCAGACCATCTTCTGCAGGTCCACGAAGCCTCCGGCCTCGAAATCCTGCAGCCTCTGCAGTCCCCGGACATCGTCGCCCACGGCCGCGCCTATCTTGAGTATGCCGCTGTTCGAAAGGATGTCGCGAAGACTCTGCGGAAGACCGAGCTTCTGCACACGGAAGAGGAAGGCCTTTCCGGGGCCGGACAGCTGGAGCAGCGCGACGCTGTGGCGAGGCTGGTCGGGCGAGAAGACGGGACGGGTCTCGGTGTCGAAGCCCAGAACCTTCTGCCGCCGCAGAAAGGAAATCGCGGAGCGGAAGGCGGCGTCTTCGCTGTCTATGACCTGTATCTCTCCCGGGAAAGCCGCGAGTTCGTATTTCTCTATCTCTTCCGGAGAGATGCTGATTCTGTACATCCTGTTTCTCTGTATCGCTGAGGGGACTTCCGAAATCACCGGCCGCACCGGCGGAAATCGCTCCGAATATCCTGTGATTTCTTGCGTGCCGACGCGGCCCGCGAGGCGGAATCTGCGCGAATACACGTTACAAATCCTACAAAAATACGAAAAAAGAGCATATCTTTGTAAGGTAAATCCACAAAAGTGATTGGAGATTTATTTAAACTTTGCTTAACCACATAAAACACAATCAGTTCTTATGCCACATCTTTCGAATAAAGCCGTTCAGATTCCGGCTTCGGCCATACGCAAGCTCACTCCGTTCGCCAATGCGGCGAAGCACGAGGGAGTGAAGGTCTATCACCTGAACATCGGGGCTCCCGACATACAGTCTCCCCGGTCGGCGGTGGACGCTCTCAGAAATTTCAGTATGGAATATCTCCCGTATTCAGACTCGGCCGGCACTCTCGAGCTGCGCCGCGCCCTGGTGGAGAAATACTACCGAAAAATCGGAGTGGAGATCGCTACGGACGAGATTCTGGTGAACACGGCCGGCAGCGAGGCGGTGGATTTCGCGGTGCAGACCTGCTGCGACGCGGGCGACGAGGTCATCGTGATAGAGCCTTACTATACGAACTATTTTTCCTTCGCCTTCCAGAACGGAATCATCGTGAAGCCTGTCCACACTGACATACGCGACGGTTTCAAGGTTCCTTCCATCGAGGCGTTCGAGGCCGTGTGCACTCCTCGCACCAGAGCCGTGCTGCTCTGCAATCCGGGGAACCCGACCGGCGTGGTCTATTCGCGCGGGGATATGCTGCGGATAGGCGAATTCTGCCGCAGGCACGACCTCTTCCTGATTTCGGACGAGGTTTACAGGGAGTTCTGCTATTGCGACGAGCCGCATTTCTCGGCCCTCAACATACCGGGACTCGAGCAGAACGTGATTATGGTGGATTCGGTGTCGAAGCGCTACAATCTCTGCGGTGCGCGCATCGGCTGCACGGTTTCGCATAACGCGGAGGTCATCGCCGCCATCACCAAGCTCGCCCAGGCCCGTCTCTGTCCTCCTGTGCTCGGGCAGGTCGTGACTCTCGGGGCTCTCGATGCGCCTCAGTCCTATTTCGACAGCACGCGGAAGGAGTATATCCGCAGACGCGATTTCACCCTCGCCGCGCTGAACAGGATGGAGGGCGTGTTCTCCCCTGTCCCGGGAGGCGCGTTCTATACCATCGCCGAGCTTCCGGTGGACAGCGCCGAGGACTTCGCCCGCTGGATGCTGACCGACTTCAGGCTCGATTCGCAAACCGTGATGGTGACCCCTGCGGCTTCCTTCTACTGCACTCCGGGCGAGGGCCTGAAGCAGATCCGCATCGCCTACGTTCTCGAAGTTCCCGAGCTTGAGAAAGCTATGCAGGTTCTCGAAGCCGGCCTCAAGGCTTACCGGGGGAGATGATTCCGCACTCCGCTGACTCAGCTTGCGGAATATGATCGGGAATCGGGCGGCCGAAATTCGTTTCCGGCCGCCCGATTCTTATAAATCGCCGAGCATCAATGGCCGCGAGATGCAAGCGGCCAGGCGAGAAGATTGATGAGGACGTAGAAGACGAATGCCGCGAGAATGACAAACGACCAGTGGATGCCGAAAAACAGGGCGGCGGCCGAAGCCAGCAGAACTGCGGCGAGGAACAACCCCCTCTCCACGCGGACGTATGCCGGAGTGTCGTCGCCTGTCCCCATTTTCATCGCGAACATAGGTATCTCGCTGACCAGCAGCGCTGAAAGCACTGCGGAAAGCAGCGGGAGGAAAAGCTTTCCGCCGGCGGCAAGGGCGATGAGAGAATCCGGCCGCTCGAAGGCGAAGGCGCAGAGCGAGGCGCAGATCAGTGCCGCCGCAGGGGTCGCCAGACCCAGGAAACTGCTGTGCTGACGCTCATCGACATTGAACTTGGCCAGCCTGAGGCCGGAGAATATCGCCAGCACGACAGGGATGAAAGAGACTGGGGAGTTGCCGTAATGGGCGTAGAGATGGTTGCACATCATCACCGAGGGCAGCACCCCGAAGCTCACCATATCACAGAGCGAATCCAGTTCCTTGCCGATATCGGAATATGCCTTGAGGGCACGGGCCGCAAGGCCGTCGCAGAAGTCGAAGACCGATGCCGCGACCATCAGCGAAAAGGCTATGTCCGGACGGCCCCGAAAAGAG
>CAVKLO010000121.1:0-5654 GCA_963656985.1 Bulleidia sp.
ACTGAAAATTAGCCTATATCGTGGAGATGGGCGGACTCGAACCGCCGTCCAAACAACGCACAAGACAGCTTTCTACACGCTTATTCTTCCTTTGGTTGTCGGAGAGAGGCTGCCGGAAGACGGGCTACCGCTGACTTATCCTCTATGACTTGACAGGGATTCAGAGGAATTACCCCGCGCATCCGGTTTTAATGATACCCCTGAACCCGGCCATAACCGGCTTAAAGCCCGGAGGGATACTCGTCGGCCCGCAGCCTTGGCGGACTCGATTAAGCTAAGCGACTTGGTCGATTAGGCAGCGAGTGCGTAATTGTTGTTGCCAACTAATGTTCGGAGAATGAGTTTTACGGGCAATCCCCCGACGCCCGGCGTGCTTACTGTCCCGCATCGATGCTGTCAAAACCAAAACATCCCCAATGTAGAACTGTAGCGAGAATATAGATGCAGGCGGACGCCGCGGCGTTGCACGGCGTCCGATAAAAACTTTCCGTCACCGTTCCGGGGCGGCGCTGCGGGCGGCGGAGGCATTGCGCATTGGACGGCGGGAGTCGGCCTGGCGAGAAGTGAGAGCCGGCTGCGAACGGACGACGGAAGTCGAGCGGAGCGACGGGGAGGACGGACGGCGGAGGGACGGGGAGGAAGCCGCACTCGGGCCGCTGCCCTCGTCCGAGGTGCTCTCGACTGTCTCAAGCTTGCCGGAGTATTTTCCGCTGAAGCTGCCGCCGTAGGTCTCGTCGGTGTCCCTGAACGCGAAGTCGATGGTGTGAATCCCGTCTTTCTCCCCTATCGTGAGACTTCCTTCGACGGCTGCATACCAGGCTGTGCCGCGCTTGCAGTACCAAGTGCCGAATGCCGTGCCTGCATCATCATAACCGCCGATGATGCGCCCCGAGGTGAACGCGGAAGCGCCGGCGGTGTTCACGTTTATGAACTCGGTGAATTTTCCGGTCGGGAGCGATGTGGCATTCCGCTCGCTCAGGAGCTCTATCACAACATATTCACTGTCATTGTCATAGTTTTCGCCGTAGAGGGATATCAGCCAGTCGTCCACAGGAATGGTGCTATCGGAGGCGTCGCTCCAGATAGCTCCGAGGTTCTCGACGGTCGCGCGGGAGAATCTGTCCATAGTCACGTCTTTCGGAACCTCGTCTCCCGAAGATGTCTCGTCTATAAACTCTATCGGGCCGTCATAGCGCCACTTGTAGGTGTCGGTGCCGGCGGTGAACGTGGCTACGATATGATAGTTGTCCGCGCCGCCGCTTACAACGACGGTCCCGGACTCTATGAGGTCGAGGCTGGTCTTTTCTCTGCTGTACTGTCTGTAGAAGAATGACGGGTAGGCGTCACCGTCTTCTATCACACCGTCGAGGAAACGGTAGGGCGAAAGTTCATCGGATGTGCAGGTGTAAGTCCCGGCGGAAATGACCATACCGTCCGTGAGCGGGCAGAGCATATCGAAGGCCGCTTCCGTTCCAACATCGGTGAAATTTCCGTCTTCATCGTACTCGCCGATGTACAGATAGAGGACGTAGTCATCAGTGTCTTTACTGTACTTGTCACCGAAATAGCGGGCCTTGACCTTATCGGAGTATTTCCCGGCTCCCGGGAAGACAGTATCATCTTTTTTATCCTCCCGACCGTCGTCAGGATCCGTTTTCTCATCGGGCAGATGCCGGCCGTGATGCGAGCCGCCCTCCTGCGGGGAGATGAAAGGGTCTTCGACACAGGAAGTCAAGGCCAACGGCGCTGCATACAGAAGCGCGGCAAGGCCGGAGAGAAGTATCAGAATGCGTTTCATAGTACCATAAATTTTGCGTCCATCAGACGCTGCAAATATCCTGCTTTAATCCGAGACCGCAAAAATATTTTAAAAAATTCCTGCAAATGTTTGCACATTTAAATTTTTGCGCTACCTTTGCAATCCCGTTCGACAAATGAACGGAAAGCAAGTTCGGGAGATTAGCTCAGTTGGTTTAGAGCGTCTGCCTTACAAGCAGAGGGTCGGGGGTTCGACTCCCTCATCTCCCACAGGAAAGGATGACCGGAAAGGCCATCCTTTTTTCGTAGAAACAGGAAAAGAAGGTTTCTATGCTGCGGCTCTCCACCGCTTCAGCAGCCCGCCCCGCCGCAGCCCCGGGAGACCCCGGGGCCGGACACAGGGTTTTGCGCACGGGCCTCTATATCTTCAGGAGAGTGATCACACCGTCCATAGTGGAGACGAGAATGCAGGTGGAACCGTCCCGGTCAGTCCAGATGTCCATAGGGTTTATCAGTGCGAGGGATATCTTGTGAATCCACTGCAGATACCCGTCGGAGGCGGAGAGGGCGAAAAGATTACCCTTGTCCGTAGGGAAATAGACGGTCCCGTCCTTCTCAAGTATCTGAGTCGGCGAGATTTCATATCCGGTACCGTTCTCGACATACCATTTCAGACACTCGCGCGGCAGCTCCCCGGACTCGTCCACGGACGAGAGCGGCACATCCGCGGCGAAGGCATACGAATGATGGTCCATCGTCTTCGCATAGACCGTACTTCCATCCCCGGAAAGACCGACAGCCTCGCGCCCACCCCGGACATAGAAAAGCTGCTCGCCCGTAGCGGCGTCTATCGCATAGACGCGCCTGTCCGGAACCGCCACGAAGATGCGTCCGGCAGCCTTTACCGGATATGTGGCGGCGGGAGAAAACATCCGGGAAGGTTTGGCGCATCTCCACACCCACTGCAGCTCACCCGTGCGGGTGTCGAGGGAATACAGCCTGTTCGCCCAGGTCCCGAAGATCACCTGGGTTTCGTCCACATAAGGACGGCACTCCACGAAGCCCTCCACTCCTCTGAATTCCCAGAGGAGCGAGCCGTCCTTCAGAGAAAGCGCACGGAAAACTCCGTCGGAAGACCCCACGAAAACCTTTCCGTCCAGAATGACCGGTGAAGCGAGCACCGACTTGGAAGCCTTATACGACCACTTCAGCCTGCCGCCTGAAGCGGAGACCGCATAGATGTTGCCGTCCGTACAGCCGAACACCACCGTCTTGCCGTCCACGACCGGAGTGGAGAAAATCTTGCCCGGGAAAGAGCGGCTCCATTTCTCTCTGCCGTCTTTCAGCGAGACGGCCCGCAGGCAGCCCGAGGCGGTCGTGTAATAGGCGACCCCTCCGCTGCGGGCAAAGCCGGCGACCACATTGCTCACATCCCGCCTCTTCCAGACTTCGCGGACCTGAGGATAGCGCGCATTCACTTCATAGCGCAGCCACGGGTAGTTTTCGGCTATGCCGTCGGCATCATAGGACGTCTTGTCCTCGACCTCATCCAGCTCGGCGCAGTACCAGGCCGGGAAACGCACATAAGAGGAATCTCCGTAAACCCTCACCTCGGAAATCGACACCGTATCTCCCGCGAGACGGAAGATGTTATATCCCGGGACATTGCCGGACGGGAGCGAAGAGCGGCCGAGCACGGCCGGAATCCCGTCGTAGTTCAGAGTCCGATTCACGTGCCAATGCCCTCCGATGCAGAAGCGCACTCCCGCACGTTTCAGCTCCCGGGTCACGTCGAAATAGTTCAGCACCGAAGTGTCCTGCGGATAATGGTTCACGAATATGGACTTGCGTCCCGGCTCCAGGGCCCGGAGCCATTCCATACTCTCCTGAGGCAGCAGAGCCGGAGCCATACGCATATCCGGACCGCTGTTGCAGCCGAGGAAACGCCAGCCGCCAGCCTCGAACTCGAAGTGCTCGTAGCCGAAGACCTTGCGGAAAGTATTGCAGCCGCTCTCGGACCACTTCGCATCGTGATTGCCCGCCACCACATAGTAAGGCAGGGTGAAGCCGTCGAGAATCTGTTTCACCTCAGCTATTTCCTCGTCTGTTCCGAAATCGGTCAAGTCTCCTCCGATGATCACGAAGTCCAGACTGTCCTGAGCGTTGATATTCGAGACGCAGGAGCGGATGGAGCCGGGGTCGGACGGATAATGCAGGTCCGCCATATAGGCGAAGCGCACTGTGTCCCGTGTCTGGGCGCAGAGCGCAGCACAGGCGAAAATGGCCAGAAGGCCGAGCGGATATCTTTTCATAACTAAATTATTTCCATATCAGAAGACGGCAGCCAGCCCTGACGCCCGTCCGCAAGCTCGATGTTCTGCCAATCCCCTATCCTGTCGAGGATGCGCACCTTGGTGCCTTCGTGCAGCACGAAAAGGTCCTTCGCAGTTCCGCCGCCCGGCGAACTCTTCACTGACGTGACCGGCGAGAGAATTACCGCGCTGTCATTTTTCGCCCTGTCAGCTTTCTGGGAAGCGGCGAAGCCAAGACAGCAGAGCGAGAGAGCAAGCGAAGCGACGGCTCCGAAGAAAGTCGCGCGTCGAGCCGCCGGAGAGCCACCCAGAAGGAAGGCCACGGCAAGAGCGAGAGCGAGGGCGAGCAGCAGCAGGAACGCGACCGCCCAGGCATCGCAGCTCATCGCATAGCTGAGCTTCCTACCCCACTGCCTGAGGAAAAATTCCGGAACGGAATCGATCTTGTCCCGGACGTAATTCTGAGTGAGCGCGAGATTGAAGCGCGCGTCGCCGAATGACGGGTCCAGCTTCAGAGCACGCTCGTAGTGCAGCACCGCGCGGGCGTAGTCGCCTGTCTTGAAGAACACGTTTCCGAGATTGTACTCGAGTTCAGTGGAGATGACTCCGAGGCCGGCCACAGCCGTCCAATCCTTCTCCGCGTCGCTCCAGCGTCCTTCGCTGTAAGCTTCCACGCCGGCAGTCCAGAGCGAGTCCGGATATGCCCGCTCCGCATCGGCATCAAGGCTCGCAAGCGTCAGCAGCGCCGTGAGACAGAGCATAGCGGCACCCGCGCCGTGAGCGCCGGCCTTGCGGGTCTTCAGACTTGCGTCGATGTCCGAAATGACGCTGAGCGCAGTCTCATAATGCGCGTTCATAGCCTCGTGCCCCGCATCGGGAGAATATCTCGCATACTCGCACTCATCCAGCAGACCGGTCAGAGACTCAGCCACAGCGGGGATGACGCCTTCGGCAACGAGAGTTTCCTGTATGGTTTCCTTCGACATATCGGAAAGATTGATGCTCAGTTTATCTGAAATGAATCCTATGAGCGCCCGGTGCAGCTCTTCGTAGAAAGCAGTATAAAGTCCCTCCTTGAGCAGAGCTCCGGCACGGGTGAGACGCTTGCGCGCCATCTTGCCCGCCCCCCGTCGGCGGCTGCCGGCTATGTCGGCTCGGCGGGTACGGCTCAAGCGCAGAAGCAGGTAAGCGGCGGCGGCTCCCGCCAATATCAAGCCGAGCAGCACTGTGAACAGGGCTGAGCCGAAGAAGAGACTGCCGCTCCGCTGCAGATCCGGACGCCCGGTGACGATGAAGCGTATGTCCTCGCCGAGAGTCTTCACATCCTTGCGGAGAGTCCCTGCGGCGATGGGGGCCGGATTGTCCGCCGCCGTGTCGGCGGCGGAGGTCTTCTCGACCTTTATCACTATCGGGTCTGTCTGCGCCGTGACATACTTGCCCTGGGCGGTGTCGTACCAGCTGTAGGCTATCGGGGCTATGGTGAAGTCACCTCCGCTGCGCGGAATGAACGGATACTCGAAAGTCTTGCTTCCGCTCAGTCCGCCGGAAGACTTGTCCACCGCGTCCGTCACTTTCACGTCATAC
>CAVKLO010000122.1:0-5639 GCA_963656985.1 Bulleidia sp.
CATCGTACTTCACGCCCTTGTCCCAGTAGAGGGCCGGCATCGCGGTCCAGGACGAGCCGTCGAAAGTCAGAGCCGCGTTGTTCACTGCGTTGCCGGACAGCTGAAGCGGAACAGGCTTGTTGGCGCTGTCGTACTCCGTCATATAAAGGCCGGTAACATCTCCGCGTTCGAAGGCGTTGGCGGCGGCTCTGGTCTGTCCGGAAAATCCCAGGTCGAAACGGATTTCCGGCTGTTCCTCCACCGCGACGCCCGACTTGGAGCAGGCGGCGGCGAGAAGGATGATGGAAATGAAGATTATCTTTTTCATAGTGACTTGCTATTTGAGAGCCGGACGTTCACCCATAAACACCGGTTCGTGCTGATATGTTCCGTAGGAGGCGGAGATACTGAACGGGGATGCCTTAGTGGCGGCGGCCGCAGTCTCAGGAAGATTCTCTATGTGGTCGTTTGCGGCGAATTTCTCGAAGGAGTATTCCTCGCCGGCGTATTCCATAATCCGTCTGACGATCGCCTCGCGGCTGATGGTGCTGTAGTAAGGGATGTCATTGTTCATACAGCTGTTGTACTCCGAACGATAGACCCCACGCGAGTGCATAAATCCGCCCTCGTAAATGTCCACTATCTTGCCGTACTTCCCGTCGAGGATGAGATGGCTCCAAGGAACCTCGTCCATCTTGCCCGTCAGGGAGAGGTTTTCGTACCAGCCGTTGGCCTTGGCCGCGTTGAACTCCTCCACGTGGCCACAGCAGGTACAAGAGCAGGCATCTATGAAAGCGTTGTGGTAGATGTACTCGTCCCCGAGCTTTCCGAATCCGTGGCCTCCGGCCTCGTGCTGGATGACTCCGCGGAAATCCAGAGGATAGCCGTAATCGCTCATCGGGCAGTAGGCGATGGCCTCACCGCCGTCGTACATATAGCAGATTCCGCCATAGTCGGTCGTGTTAGGGATCATCACGATCAGCGTCCGGGCGAGGTTTCCTTCATCGACCGTCGGAGCCTTGCAGGCGTATTTGAAGATTTCGTTGAAATCGCTTTCGCCGTTACGGCCTCCGAGAGTGACTCCGCCCTTGGCGGAAGTGTTGAAACGGTTGTAGATTATGGTGTTGACTCCTCCAATCCCGGACTCCGGCGAGACGGCTATTCCTGTATAGACATTGAAATAATCCTTGTATGTCCTGTAAGGTTCGATGCTGAAGTAATGCCCTACGGCCTCCTTGATGTTCTTCAGCAGCAGTCCCTCGCTGATGTCCTTCGCATTGTAGCCGTCCCCGAGGAAGACTATATTGACCCCTTCACCTTTCGTGGCTTTCTGAAGCGTGACGATTTCGTCCTCGGCGTACCCATAGTCATACTGGGTGAGGTAGCAGGTCGTGCGATAGTCCTTGTCCTTAAGCTTGAAGACAATCTTTCCCTCGCGGTTCGATCCTGCCGGCATCTGCTGGAACTCCAGTTTCAGTTCGGCCTTGCCCTTGCCCTCCGTCCGGCTCAGCCGCACCCAGTCCGGCATACTTTCCACGACCCATTCGTCATCGGCGTTCAGCACAAGGTCTCTCGTGACCGCCGTGTTCAATGCCGTGGCCACAGTCGGCCTTATGACGAGGTTCCGGTAGGCGGAGATGCGCTTGAAGTCGCTCCAGCCCGACGCGGCCTGATACTGGACGACAGCCGATTCCGGAACCTCGACCGTGAAGTTGTCCTTGGCGATGCCATCGAAAGCATTAGAAAGGATGGTCGGCGGATACTCTCCTTTGCAGACGATTCTGTTAAGCCCATAGCAATTGACAAAAGTCCTTTCCTGAATCAGATCGACGCTTTCGGGCAGTACTATTCCCTCGATGTTAGAACATCCTTGAAAAGCCCCGCTTCCGATGTTGGCGATGCTTGATGGGAACTCGATTGTCCCGGACAGGAGCCAGTTGTTTGCGAATGCATCGCTCTCGATTATAAGCAGGTCTTTCGGTAGCAAGAGGCGACCGCTGAAGCTACAATTCGCAAATGCACTCCATTCTATATATGTTAAATTCTCCGGTAAGATCAGCTCTCCTCTGAAACCGCAACCGACGAAGGCTCTATTGGATATCTTGGTGATGTTGTCGTGCAGAACCAGTGCTCCGTTAAGCCCGGGGCAGTTCATAAATAGGCAACAGCCGATTTCGGTTATATTAGAAGGGATTACGATGTCTCCCGTTAAATACGGGTTATTGCTGAACGCACCTTGTCCCAATGTTTTCAAACTGCCGGGCAAGGTGAGCCTTCCCGTAAAAGTATTGCCCGAGAAAGCCCCGGCTTCGATGACTTCAATTTGGGACGGTAACGTGAGGAATCCGGTGAAGCCACATCCGCTGAATGCCTCTCCACCGATGGTTTTCAGTGATTCCGGTAAACTGAGTGTCCCTCTAAGCAGGTTACTCCCACCGAAAGCGTATAACCCGACAGACACCACCCCTTCAGGAATCACGAGAGACCCCGTGAGTTTACTACAATTATAAAATGCCCAGCCTTCTATGGCGGTTAATCTGTCGGGGAGAATCAGATTCGTGACAGATGTTTGTTCAAGAGCGTAATCAGGAATCGCATCAGCACTGCCCTGATAGTAATTATTATCACCAATTTTCCCTCCGTTGCCAGCCGTGATGCGTACTTCTTTAAGATTCAGAGACACAAGCCCCGGCATATTGAACTTCATTACTGCAAAATCTCTGGAGTTGATTTTTCCGGTAAGCTTGAGATTCTTCACTTTGGAAATGTCCTTACCTGCCGCCTCGATGCATTTGTCCAGCGTTCCCGGAGTCCCGACATTGATGACGATGTATTCGCGTGTCGTGGCATCGTGGGAGACATCATCGTTCTCCCAGGCCGTGATGCTCGCGCCGCTGAGGGTGAACTCGAAGTCACCGGCGGCCTTCTTGTTCACCGTTATGGTGAAATTGTGCTGCTTGGATGCGGTGAAAGCCATAGCTTCGCTCCTGCTGAACTTGTATGAAATGCCGGCCACGGTGACGCTGATGAGCGGCATCCCCGCCGCGATTTCCTGCGGTACGACCACAGCCCTGAAATCAGTTCCTTTCTTATATGGAATTATGCCGGTGCCGCCGGCCTCCCCGGCGGCCGTGACCGTCCCGGTCGCCAAATCTATAGTGGCGCTCCTCTTCGTGTTCAGGATCAGGGCCTCCTTGCTTGCTGCCGCCCATTCCTCATCGGTGAATCCCGAGCCTTTCACGAGGGATACTCTGACCCCTGCCATCCTGTGAGTGAACGACAGCCGGACGATCCTGTCGGTCGGAGCGGCGTTCTCGGCCTTTCCCCAGAGGAAATCAGAAGCCTCGTAACCGCCCAATTTTCCGTTAATCGCCTCTGAACTCTGATTATTTTTGACTTCGAAATAATAATCATTGACTTTATCTACGGCGGATGAGTAGGGGTAATAGCCATAGACATCGATATGCGTCTCCTTGTCCTTCCAGTAGATGTCGCGGGCCGGATTCCATTTGTAGGCCGCCTCGTCGAAGGTGAACTTGACGTTGTCCGCCCTGTTGCCGCTCTTTTTCAGCGTTCCGGCTTCGCTGCCGCTGTAGTCCACGATATAGATTCCTATCTCGTCATTGTCGGCGAAGCCGGAGTCGTTCGCCCTTGTCTGATAGACTTGGGAGATTTCGCCGGAGATGGTGATGAGTTCACCCTCTACGGATTCCGGCTCGAATGGTTCTTTCTCTAGACCACAGGCTGACAGTCCAGCGAGCAGGACTGCGGCTGCGGCTATGAAATGAATAAGTTTTCGCATATGGTCTTGATTATCGTTTCGGTGCTTGATGTGATGGTTTTATTCCGGTTTATTCGGCCTGTCCGCCGTAGTCTATGTTATCCGTTTCCCACGGGCCGATGCCTATGTCGATGCCCTCGCCTGTGCGCTTGATTACGACGGTGCAGCTGTGCTGTCTGCCTGATTTAAGCTCGACGCTTGTCTTCAGAGAATATGAATCCGTGCCTATTCCGACCTTGACAAGCTCGGCATCCGAGACAGTCTGAGGTACTAAGAGTGCTCTGAAAGACCCGTCACCGAGGGAGTTGGGCTTGACCTCGGAGACGCTGCCATCGGGGATGACCGTCCCGTCAGACAGATTGACGAGGGCGGCGGTCTTTAGGCCGCAAAGGGTGACTTCGGCATTCTGCAGGTCTTCCTCTTTCCAGCCGGTGCCGGCTTCAAGCTTTACAAGGAGACAGCTCATACTGTGGTTCATGGTTATGCTGACCGGGTCGGGCATCGGGGTGATGCCTGTCATCTTGCCCCACATCAGGTCAGATGTCTTGTAGCCGCTTTCCGTGCTTTGGTTCTGACTGACCTGGAATGGGAATGCGCTGACGGATGACACGGATGAAGTGTACGGGTAGTAGCAATAGAAATCCGCTTTGGTCGTCGCGTCCAGCCACCAGATTTCTTTATCGGCGTTCCATTTCGTGCCGTCGAAAGTGAACTTGCGGTTGTCAGCGTGGTTTCCGCTCGGTCGGAGCTTCTCGGGTTCGTTGACGACGAACAGGCCGACATTGTCGCCGGTCTCGAACGCATAGTCAGTCGCTCCGGTTACGCTTGTGGCTATCCGTATGGGTATCAGCTCCGGCTCCCCCGTCTTTTTACAGGATGCCAGAACTGCCAGTGCCATAAGAGTCAATGCGAGTTTTTTCATAAAGATGAACAGTCCGAAAATGACAACGGCCAAAGTCGGTGACGAACGCAAAGTTCCAAAGATAATTCGACTTCATCAAGTCCATTCCGGTTCATTTCCGTTTTTTCGATAAGCGATGAGACCGATGACGCTTTTCGAGTCCGGAGAGTCGAACGGCTCAGTCAGACTGTCCGAATTGTTCGACAACTCTCAGGAGAAAAATCTTGAAAAGAACAGTCTGACACTGAGGGACATCGCATTCCTTATCTGTCGCGGCGGCTGGCCGATGGCCATCGGGCTTCCGGATGACACTGCTCTGGAACAGGCATTTGACTACTATGAAGCCGTCACAAAAGAGGACATAATGAAAGTCGATGGCGTCAAAAGGACTTCGGAGAGAGTACAAAGGCTGATGAGGGCGTATGCCCGCCATCAAGGAACTCAAGTCTCTATAGCCGCCCTGCACAAAGATATGAATTACAACGACTCAGCTACACTTGACGATGACTCCATCCGTTCTTATCTCGATGCGTTAAGGAAAATTTTCGTAGTCGAAGATATGCCTGCGTGGAATCCGGACCTGCGCTCAAAGACGGCCATACGCACCGCTGACACACGTTACTTTGTCGATCCGTCAATTGCCGTCGCAGCTTTGGGGCTCGGCCCCGGCGACCTCATAAAAGACCTCAACACGATGGGCTTCTTCTTTGAGGCGATGTGCATAAGGGACTTGCGTGTATTCGCGGAAGCATTGAACGGCAAAGTCTATCACTACAGGGACAAGGGCGGCCTGGAATGCGATGCCGTCGTACACCTGCGGAACGGAAAGTACGGCCTGATAGAAATCAAGCTCGGGGGCGATTCTCTGATCGGCGCAGGAGTCATTACGCTCAACGCCCTTGAGTCGCAGATCGACACTTCCCGAATGGCTCCACCATCTGTCAAAATGGTTCTGACAGCTACGGGTTCACACGCCTA
>CAVKLO010000123.1:0-5620 GCA_963656985.1 Bulleidia sp.
GTCCTTAGACGCGCCTGCGGGCGGCCGAGCAGCTCGGAGAAGGCCTGCATATGCTCCAGGCCGGGCTTATAGGAATCCGTCGCGAAGCCGCATTTCTGCACCGAAGGGAAGCGGCGGAAAATCCGGTCAAGTTTCTGAAGGTATAGTGTTCTGTCCATTTTTTCGTCCAATCTTGCAACAGAATCCAAAAATAGCTATTTTTACGACAACATTGGAGAAATCACCCGATAATGACTTCAGCTTTATACTCACACTATGTCATAGACGGCGTGGAGCAGGAACTTACTCCGGCCCGCATTCTGGACAGCTGCCTCGTGGGGAAAGCCCCCCGGAGGCCGGAGGGGGAAGCGGACGGCACGGTGTCGGACGAATCGATCGACCGCTTCATCCGTCCGTGCGTCACCCGTGCGGAGCGGATAGACGAATATCTGAATATGGTATTGGCCGCGCGCGCACCGCGCAAGGCCGCAGAACTCCCTTTCGTGGACTTCTACACACGGCAGAAGATTGCGCTGCGCCTCATCGAGGCCATCTGGCGCAAGGGCCGCTTCAAGCTCGGCAACCTCGCTCTGACGCTCGACTGGAAATGGGACAGGAGCATCCGGGGCAGTATGGCCGCGTTCTACGCCTCCGTCAGCGCGGCGGGCGACTACATAGACGCGCTCGGCATCCGGCTCAAGTCCTATTCGTACTCCGAGACTCCGAACAAGTCCACGCTTTCCGTGAAGGCGAGCGTGCTGCGTGAAGACGGGCCGGAAGAGGAAATAGAGGAAGAGAACGCGGATCCGAGATTGGGTACGCGCAGAGCGTGTCCGGCGAAATTCCTGAACGAGGAGAGCGCGTGGATAGTGTATGTGCCCTTCGACGACGGGAAATTCCGGCTCGGCGGCTCGCGGCTCGCCGCAGCTCTGGACGCGAGCGGGGAAGGTACGCCGCAGCTGCTAGACGCGGACTATTTTATAGACTGCTACGAAGTGGTGCGCGAGATGGTCGAGGACGGGGTGACTCTCGCCGGGGCTACGGTCGGGGAAGGCGGTCTGATGGCGGCGCTGCACACTATGAGCGAAGGAGGGGCCGGAGTGGAGGTGGAGCTCGGAGGGCTGATGCGCTCCAGCGGCGAGAAGGACATAGTGAAGCTGCTCTTCGCGGAAGTGCCGGGAGTCGTGATGCAGGTCGCGGACTCCGACTACGACTACGTGGACGCGGAATTCCTGCTGCAGGACGTGGCATACTTCCCGCTGGGGCACATAACGCCGGGGCGGAGCGGGGTCAAGGCGAAGGTCACGGACCTCTCGCCCGTGAGCAGCATCCTGGAGTCCATACTCAGAAGCCAGAGCAGCTCGGAAGGAGAAGACTAAAAACGACAATATGCCACAATACGCTAATTCCAGACATTCCGGCACAGGAAAACCCAAGTTCTTCGTGCTGGACACCAACATCATCCTGCACGATTACAAGGCGATACGCAAGTTCCAGAACAACAATCTCGTCATCCCGATGGCGGTGCTGGAGGAACTGGACAAGTTCAAGAAAGGGAACGACGCTCTCGCGTACAATGCGCGCGGCTTCGTCCGCGACATCGACAGGATTTCCGACGGAAAGATGTTCGGGCGTGACGGCATCCCTATAGGCAAGGGGCTGGGACTCATCAAGATAGAGCCGAACCACCCTTTCCCGGAGGACCTGCGCGACCTCTTCATAGACGACATCCAGGACCACCGCATTCTCGCGACCGCGATGTGGGTCCGCGACTCCCATCCGGACAGCTTCACCGCCCTCGTAACCAAGGACATAAACCTGCGGATGAAGGCCAAGGCCGCCGGAATGGAGGTGCAGGACTACCTGACCGACAAGCTCGAGGAGGAGAAGATCGAAAACACGCAGAAGGAAGTCATCGACCTCGCGCTGCCGGGCGCGACGCTGCAGAAGCTCGCATACGGGAGCGGAGAGGGACTCGACTGGCGGGCAGTCTCGCCCAATGAGCCCAAACCGAACCGGATTTTCAATTTCTCCTGGAAGGAGGACAGCGGGGCGGAGCGGATCCAGGGACGCTATGACGCGGAGAGAAAGAAGATCGTTCTGGTCAAATCCCGCACGGCTTACGGAATCCGGCCCCGCAACGTCGAGCAGAAGATAGCTCTCGACGCCTGTCTGAATCCGGCCATTCCTCTGGTCTCGCTTACGGGCGGAGCGGGTACGGGAAAGACGCTCATAGCCCTCGCGGCCGCTCTCGAGCAGGAAAAGGATTACGAGCAGATCATCCTGTCCAGACCTACGGTGATACTCGGGAACCAGGACATCGGTTTCCTGCCGGGCGACCAGAAGAGCAAGATGAGTCCTTACGTCCAGCCGCTTATGGATAATCTGAACGTAATCCGGCAGCAGTTCAGCCCGTCGAGCAGGCAGGCTCTGAAAATCGACGCTCTGCTGAAGGAGGAGAAGCTCCTCATCAGCCCTCTGGCCTACATCAGGGGCAGGAGTCTCGGGAAGGTGTTCTTCATCGTCGACGAGGCGCAGAACCTCACGCCCCACGAGGTGAAGACCATCATAACGAGGGCCGGCGAGGGCACCAAGATGGTGTTCACGGGGGACATCTTCCAGATCGACCAGCCTTATCTGGACCAGTGGTCGAACGGCCTGTCGCATCTGGGGGAGAAGATGGACGGGCAGAAAGTGTTCGAGCATATCTTCCTCCGCAAGGGCGAAAGAAGCGAACTGTCGGAGCTGGCGGCAAAGCTTTTGTAGCTACGGGAAAAATTCGTAAATTCGCAGCCGAATTTTGCAGTGTAGATTTACAGTCAAATATAAATAATCATCAAGTATGTTTGAGAACAAAAAGAGAGTCTATCGCTTCGGCGGAAAAACCGCCGAGGGGGACGGAAAACAGAGGGAATTGCTGGGTGGAAAAGGCGCTAACCTCGCAGAAATGAGCAGGCTCGGGATGCCTGTTCCCGCCGGATTCACCATCACTACAGAATGCTGCGCCGAGTACTACGCTCTCGGCGGCGGGTATGCGGACGAGCTTAAGGCCGAAGTCGCGGCCGCTCTGAAGGCTACCGAAGAGATTATGGGCAAGAAATTCGGCGATGCCGAGAATCCGCTTCTCGTCAGCTGCCGTTCCGGCGCCAGAAGTTCTATGCCGGGTATGATGGACACCATCCTGAACATCGGACTGTGCTCCGCCACCATCCCGGGTATGATAAAGAAGACCGGTAATCCGCGTTTCGTCTATGACTCCTACAGACGTCTCATTATGATGTATTCGGACGTCGTTATGGAGAAGGCCGAGGGCGTGGAGCCCGAGGACGGACAGGGCATCCGTCAGCAGCTGGACAGGATGATGGCCGAGCTGAAGAAGGCCAGAGGCTACGCTTCGGATACGGAGATTACCGCAGAGGAACTGCAGGAGCTCTGCGTGGAGTTCAAAAAGAAAGTGAAGGAAGTTCTCGGAGTGGAGTTCCCGGATACGGCCGAGGCTCAGCTCTGGGGTTCCATCGGCGGCGTGTTCAAGTCCTGGAACGGAAAGAGGGCCATCGCCTACAGAAAAATCGAGAAGATTCCGGATGACTGGGGCACGGCCGTGAACGTGCAGTCGATGGTGTTCGGAAATATGGGCAACACCTCCGCTACCGGAGTCGCGTTCTCCCGCAACCCTGCAAACGGTGACAACAAGTTCTACGGAGAGTGGCTCATCAACGCCCAGGGCGAGGATGTAGT
The DNA here is from genome assembly GCA_963656985.1 of Bulleidia sp. GTDB lineage: Bacteria > Bacteroidota > Bacteroidia > Bacteroidales > UBA932 > Cryptobacteroides. Next base: position 3,718 of record CAVKLO010000123.1, read on the forward strand.
GGCGGGTATCCGCACTCCAAATCCTCTTAACGAGGCCACGAAGAATGACCATAACCGCCATCTGGCTTCTCTGGAAACGGCTATGCCTGAGGTCTATGCGGAACTTGACGATATCCGCAAGCGTCTGGAGGAGCATTTCAGCGATATGCAGGACATCGAGTTCACCATCCAGGAAGGCAAGCTCTGGATGCTCCAGTGCCGTATCGGCAAGCGTACCGGCCTGGCAGCTCTGAAGATGGCCATCGATATGCTGGACGAAGGTATGATCGACGAAAAGACGGCCGTTATGAGAGTCGCCCCTAAGCAGCTGGACGAGATTCTGCATCCTATACTCAACCCTCAGGCCGAGAAGGACGCAAGGAGACTGGCCGCAGGCCTGCCAGCCTCTCCGGGCGGAGCGGTCGGAAAGATCGTCTTCACTTCCGAAGCCGCTATGGCCGCACGCAAGAAAGGTGTGGACACGATTCTCGTGCGCGAGGAGACTTCGCCGGAGGACATCGAGGGTATGCGGGCTTCATCGGGCATCCTGACCGAGCGCGGCGGTATGACTTCGCACGCGGCTCTCGTGGCTCGCGGATGGGGCAAGTGCTGCATCGTGGGCTGCGAGTCCCTGAAGATTAACTTCGCCGAAAAGACGCTCAGCTTCGGCGAGGGCGGCGGCGAGAAGTTCCACGAGGGCGACTATCTGAGCCTGAACGGCAGCAAGGGTATAGTTTACGCCGGCAGGATAGCTACCGTGGACGCTTCCGAGAATCCCGATTTCATCAGATTTATGTCCATCGTGGACAAATACCGCAGACTCGGCATCCGCACGAACGCCGACACTCCTGAAGATGCCGAGAAGGCTCTCCAGTTCGGCGCGGAGGGCATCGGACTGTTCCGCATCGAGCATATGTTCTACGGCAAGAATTCCGAGATTCCTCTCGCGAAACTCCGCAAGATGATTCTCTGCGACACCGACGAGGAGAGACGTGCCGCGCTTTCCGAGCTGGAGCCTTATATGAAGGCCGCCGTGAAGTCCACTATGCGCATTATGAACGGGAAGCCGGTGGTGTTCCGTCTTCTGGATCCGCCGCTCCACGAGTTCGTCCCTAAGACCGAGGACAAGAAGAAAGAGCTTGCGGCTGAGCTCGGGGTGACAGTGGCCGAGATCGAGAAGAGGGGCGAGGGTCTGCACGAGGTGAATCCTATGATGGGTCTGCGCGGCGTCCGTCTGCACGTGACCTATCCGTTCATCGCCGAGACCCAGTACAGGGCCATCTTCACCGCCACTGCGGAGCTTATGGAAGAGGGCCTGCATCCGGAGCCTGAGATTATGATTCCTGTGACGGTTTCCGCACGTGAACTCAGCTTCCAGAAGCCTATCTGCGAAAGGATCAAGGCGGAGGTCGAGAGCAAGTACGGCGTGAACATAAAATACAGCTTCGGCACTATGATCGAGATTCCTCGCGCCGCCCTTACGGCCGACAGGATGGCACGCACCGCAGAGTTCTTCTCCTTCGGTACGAACGACCTCACCCAGATGACTTTCGGCTTCAGCCGCGATGATGTGGGCACGTTTATGGGCGACTATCTCGGGAACAAGATTCTGGATGCCGATCCGTTCCAGACCATCGACACCAAGGCTGTGGGCAGACTCGTGGAGTTCGGCATACAGCAGGGCCGCTCGAAGAGGCCCGAGCTGAAGTGCGGTGTCTGCGGCGAGCACGGCGGAGATCCGGATTCGGTGGAGTTCTTCAACAGAATCGGTCTCGACTATGTGAGCTGCTCTCCGTTCCGCGTTCCTATCGCCCGTCTGGCCGCCGCCCAGGCCGCCATCAGGCAGGGGAATTAATCTGTACTACTGCACATAAGTGATTCCTAAAAAATAACTTGGTGCTTTTGCTCGTCTTTTTGGTCTAAA
>CAVKLO010000124.1:0-5599 GCA_963656985.1 Bulleidia sp.
GGCATTTACGAAGTATAACTATTACGCCTCGAAGGCTAAGAAGGACGGCTTTGTCCAGATAGGACAGCTGTTCGAAGAGACCGCCAACAACGAAAAGGAGCACGCCAAGATCTGGTTCAAGCTCCTCCACGGCGGCGCGGTTCCGTCCACGGAACTCAACCTTGCGGACGCGGCTTCCGGCGAGAACTACGAGTGGACTGATATGTACTACGGCTTCGAGAAGGTAGCCCGCGAGGAGGGTTTCGACCGCATCGCTGACCTTTTCGCGGCTGTCGCGGCCATAGAGAAGACCCACGAGGAGCGCTACCGCAAGCTTCTTGCGAACATCGGCTCCGGCATCGTTTTCTCCAGAGACGGCGAGATGATCTGGGAGTGCTCGAACTGCGGACATATCGTGGTCGGCAGCCAGGCTCCGGAAGTCTGCCCGGTCTGCAACCATCCGCAGTCCTACTTCCGCCTGCGCGCCGAAAACTATTAGCGCGAAGCGCAATACAAATGAATTGGCCGCCCTTGCCGGGGCGGCCAATTCTGCATTGCCGGCAACCTTCCGGCTTCGTGGAGACGGTGCGGAGCTGCTCACACGCTCTCAGCGCGTCCTACTTCCCTTCGCGGATGTAGGCGAGGGCCCTCTCAAACTGGTTGTCGCGCCCCGTGGCCGTGTACAGCTCCTCATCGTAGCGGATCTCGATGTCCGGAGCGATTCCGGTTCCGTCTATCACTCCCAGGCCATAGTAGCTGGTAAGGACATAAGGGATGTACGCATACACCGGAGTCTCGCCGCTCTTGCCGATGCATCCGGCGTAGTTCAGGGCGGAATTGTAGGTCGCGTCCGGCACGAGCTTGTTGCCTCCGCCCCAGGTCCTCATTCCCATAGAGATACCGTTCTTATGCTGTTTCACGGAAACCGTGGTGATCTCCGCGCAGGAAACCGTCTGCGCGTTCGTCAGTATCACCATCGGCTCGTCGATGTCCTCCTCGTCCGAACCGTAGCAGCCCATACGCAGCGGCACGGGCACGGTGTAATCCAGCCTTCCGAGCCCGTTTTTCATTTTCATCGTGCCCGTCCCGTAACGCTCTCCCTTGTAGAAGAGGCCCGCCATCCACTTCAGGTCGTCGAGCATTCCTCCGGGGTTGTTCCGCACGTCAAGGATTATGCCCTTGAGAGTGCCGGCGGAGTGCATTTCGTAGGCCTTGTCGTGAAGCTGCGCGAGAGCGTCGTAATAAGTCCTGTATATGAGGCTGTCCGTCCCGCTGACGGCACTCGCCGGAACTTCGAGAGTATCATAGTGGGGCAGGATGAACTGGGTCAGACGGTAGTATATGATATTGTCCTTCGTCGTTCCGAGCACGATGGAGGCCGTCTCATCGTCATCGAAATTGGTGTCCGGAAAGTCGTATTCCAGCTCCAGAAGGACGATGTCCGCTTCGGAAAGCTTGTCCCGGTAGAGTTCGTACAGGCTGGAGGAATAAAAAGGACTCTTCTCCATATAGGAGCGCATAGTTTCGAGAACCGGCAGGGCCTTTTCCAGAACATCGAGCGTGAGTTTCTCGCTGTCCGTGATATCCTCCAGTCCGCTCAGACGCTCGTAATCCTCCTGCATCGCCTGCCGCTTCTTCAGAATCTCTTCGCACATTATGGACGAGACCGAAATGAGCCGGAAATCTTCCGAGAATTCGCCTCCGTCCCCACAGTAATAGCTTTTGCTCAGCTTTACGGCGTCCTCCAGGTCAGTGCGCCCGCTGTTGCGCGCACTGGAAGGCGATAGTCCGCGACGCTTGCCTGTGGCGTAATCCACATACTCCACATAGAGGTGACCGTCGTGGAAGCGGTCGAAGACCTCGTGGAAAAGATTTCCCGCATCCGATGCGGCTTCCTTGAGAGCATCGCCGTCCGGAGAATCGGCCTTATTCAGACTGTCCACCCTCTCGTCCAGAGCCTCGAACTGCGGAGTATATTTTTTCAGGCTCTCGTCCCAGTCGAAATCCTCTATCTCCCAACCCACGTAGTTCTGGTTCATTCCTCTCCAGAGCAGGTCCCAGATTTCGGAATAGGTACTGACATTCTGCTCCGTAGGGTACATCCCGATGGCCACTACTTCAGTGTTTTCCTTTCTGCAGCCGCAGAGCAGCACGGGCAGCGCTGCGCAAAGTGCGACCAGACTGATATGCAATCTATTCATATTCACCATCATTTAAAAAATGTACGCTACCCCCGCTGAAAGGGTGAGAGTGCTGTTGTACTGGTAGTCCTTTGCGGCCTGATACTGCTTCTTCTTGCTGACCACGCTATAATAATAGCGCGCCTCGACCTGTGCCGCCAGATGCCTGCAGATGCGGTATTCCAGTCCGAGACCTCCGACATAGCCGAAGTCGAACCTGCAGTCCCGCTTATCGACGAATTCCATCTTCAAGTTCAGTTCTTCCTTCTCGTCTCCGGCATCCTGTAAAGCCCCTTTGCAGCGGCTTTCCAGCCAATAACCTCCTGCCACTCCGGCATTCAGAAAGCCTCTCAGCCTGTTCCCGCCGAAGGAGAACGAAGCCATCACGGGCAGAACGAGATAATTGTCGCGGTAGCGGAGAAGAGTCTCTGCGGAGTAGGTCTCCGTGCGGCGCATCGTGTATCCGCGCTGCTGGAAGAGGATCTCCGCGCGCAGAGCGAGCCAGTCGAGAAAATCGTATTGGCCTGTCAGGCCAATGTTCATCCCCCGCCTGTCGTCATATCTCCAGTCATACTGGTACTGGGTGTCGATGCAGAGGGTGTTGTCCGAGGCTCCCGCCGTAAAACCCGCCCTCCACTGGGCGGACGCGGTGCCGCAGATCGTCAGAAATCCCGCGAGCGCAATCAGTCTGTCAAGTTTCATCGTAAGTAAAATCATTTAAAAATAAAAAAAAAGCGATATGTTTCTTAAATCACGTCCGTTTTATTCACCAGCTCCCGCAGAGCCCGGTCGGCCCTCGCGTAGAGTACTTCGAGCGTGGAGTCGTTCTCTATGACCGCGTCCGGGGCGTGGAGCGCCGCAGAAAGATTTTCTTCCTGCCGACGGATCCGCTGCACTACGGCCCGCTCGTCGCAGCCGTCCCGAAGCATCGCTCGGCGGATGCGTGTCTTCTCGTCGGCGCACACGAGCAGCACCCTGTCCACCTCAGACATAAAGGAGGGGAGGGAAGAGGCGATGGCCGATTCCAGGATCACGACTTCGCTTCCGGCGGCTTCCCGCCAATCCCTGAAGTCCTCCAGAACAGCCGGATGCACCAGAGCCTCCAGCCTGCGCAGAGACTCGTCAGAGGCGAACGCACGAGCGGCGAGCTTCGCCAAGTCCGGAACGCCGTCCCCAGAGAGCAGATCTCCGCCGAATGCCGCATTGACATTGGCCGCAAGGCCCGATGACTTGCTGTAGAGAGCTTTGGTGCGGGAGTCTGAGTCGTAGACCGGAATGCCGAGCGAGGCGTAATGGGCGCAGACTGCGGTTTTTCCGCTGCCGATGCCGCCTGTCACGAGTATGGTGAGAGTCTTCATCACTTTCCCCTCTCCACGCACTCGAAGACTTTAGGTTCGAGGGTGTAGCTTATGATGCCGGACGGCAGTTTGCCTGTCTGAGGAATGCACCTGCCGTTTATGGACTTGGCGAAGTCTTTATAGTCTATCCAGAATGTGATGTTTCCGGTCGGGTCGCTGCCCATAGGGAAGATGCAGCGCCAGGTCACTTCGCACTGGGACGGATAGACGGACACTTCCTTGCCCGCCGGCACGTTGCGTACGGCTATGCTGACTTCCGTGCGGATCTCGACGTATCGGGTCACGTCCAGAGTGTAGCTGACCTCCCCCCGGGAGAGACGCACTCCGGCGGGGACTTCGAGCTTCACCACGCCGTGGGCTCCGGACGAGAGGTTCTCGAGATTCACGGTCGCGGTGCTCACCCGCTCTATGTTGTCCAGGCGGAGCGGCTCGCCGTAAACGATCACCGAGTCGGGTTCCGACCTGATGGGTGCGAGAGCCATATACTGAGGCTTGAAACTCTGCACGCTGGACACCTGCACGGGGACTTTCTTGTGGTTCTCCCTGGCGAAGCGGAACTGGACATTGCTCGAGATGATGGCTTCGAGCTGGATGCCGTCTCCGAAGATGTCGTTGAAATATCCGCTGAGTTCGTTGGCCGAGATGCGGAAGAAATCATCTTCCCCGCTCGGGTGCAGGTCGGCGGAGGAGATGAACACCTGGCGCGGCTTCACGCCCGTGGCGAAGCGCATCAAGTTGAATCCCGAAGTGCGGCAGCGTGCCGCGATGACTACGGAATTCGATGAGTTCCGGGCGCGTCCGTCCAGGTCGCTGGCCGCGCTGACCGGTACGCTCACTACGGAAGAATATTGAAGCGAGAGGTTATATATGGTCCAGATGCCGAAAGACAGCAGGAGAGACAGCAGAAATACCGTCACATCTCTCCCGCTGATGTTCCTTTTCCTGAAAAAGTCGCGTATCCGCTCCTTACTGCGCATCAGAATAGTCCCTCACGATGGAGTTCTTGTCGACTCTGAGCTTGGTCTCGCCGTCCACCTTGATGAGGACGCTCTTCTCCTGGATCTCGGCTACGGTGCCGTAGATGCCGCCCGAGGTGATGACCTTGTCACCCTTCTTGAGTTCGGAGCGGAACTTTTCGAGCGCCTTCTGCTGCTTGCGCTGCGGACGGATCATGAAAAGCCACATCACAGCGAAAAGGAGGATTATCATAATCCAGAAAGAGGCGCCGCCGCCCGCGGTCTGGCCGCCCGCCGCCTGAAGCGGCACGATAGAAATGAGATGCATATTCAAATGATGTTGTTAATGTTTCACAAATGTAATAAAAAGCGGATTATTCCGGGATACTCCGGCGACATTTTCCGCCGCTTTCTCTCCCGGGTCTCCTACATCAGCCCTCGTCCGCTCTTCACGATCTCACCGCTTTCGAGCATCTCACGGATGAGCTTGTCCAGAAGCCCGTTCACGAAGGAGCGGCTCTTCGGAGTGCCGTAGTACTTGCTTATCTCCACATACTCGTTTATCGTGACCTTAATCGGAATCTCAGGGAAGGCCTTGGCCTCGGCCAATCCGCAGACTATCAGCACCATATCTGTGGTGAAAAGCCTTTCCTTGTCCCACTTCGGGACCGCTTCGGCCACCATCGCGCTGTACTTCGCGAAGCCCGCGAAGGCGGTTCTCAGCAGCTTGATTACGAAGGCCTTGTCGCTGTCCACGCCGCTCTTTGCGGACATCTCGCTCTTGTAAAGAGGAAGGAGTGTCCAGCCCTTTCCCCGGGAGATTTCCTCGAGAGAGTGGCAGCACCAGCTCAGAGCGTAGGCGAGGTCGTCTATCCAGTACAGGGACAGGTCCTCGAGTATCTCCTCAAGCTCAGCGCTGTCCACGAATTCCTCCTCGAAGATATGCTCGAAGAGCTTGCAGTCCTCCTTCAGAGACCTTTCGGGACTCGCCATATACTCCGCATACCAGTCCTTGGTGCGGATGCTCTCGTAGGTCTTGCGGATGAGCACGTCGTACTGGTCCCAGGAAAGCTTCAGCCTGCCGATGATTTTCCGGAAGTCGGGGTCGTCATCGAAGTATTTCGCG
>CAVKLO010000125.1:0-5598 GCA_963656985.1 Bulleidia sp.
CCAGCTGAGCATATTCAGCGAGCTGAACAACCTCCAGAACATCTCTATGATGCCGGAGTACTCCGCCATCTGCGGCATATCCGCCACGGAAATCGACGAGAGGATGGGAGAGCCGATACGGACCTTGGCGAAAAGGCTCGATGTCAGCTTCGAACATACACGGCAGCTGCTGCGGGACAACTACGACGGATATCACTTCTGCGAAGACTCCGAGGATATCTATAACCCCTTCAGTCTGATGAAGGCGCTGGCATCCGGGAAGCTTGGAAGCTACTGGTTCGAAAGCGGGACTCCGACTTTTCTGATGGAGAGAATGCGGAGGGAGCATATGGACGAGACTCAGCTCGATAGTATGAGCGATGTTGCCGAAAGCGACTTCGATGTGTCTCCCGAAATCAGCGACAGCGTCCTGCCTGTTCTGTACCAGACGGGCTATCTGACCATAAAGGATTATAACAGGGAACTTCACTTGTACACGCTCGGCTATCCGAATAAAGAAGTCAGGATTGGTTTCACTCAGGGATTGCTATCGCAGTACAGGAGCCGATCGATGACAGGCAGCGGTTTCGTCGCGCAGTTTTTCGCGGCGATGTTCTACAGGGACATCGACAGGGCCCTGACTCTGATGCAGTCTTTTCTCGCCGGCATCCCGTACGACCTCGAGAACAAATCCGAGAAGCATTTCCAGACGATTATCTACCTTGTCTTCTCGCTGCTCGGCTACTATACGCAGGCCGAGGTCAAGTCGGCCGCCGGACGGGCGGATGCCGTATGTCGCACAAAGGACAGAATATACGTATTCGAGTTCAAGGTGGACGCCTCCGCCGAGGAGGCCCTGAGGCAGATAGATGACAAGGGGTATCTGATTCCGTACAGGGCTGAAAGCCTCGGCGCCGAAAATGCCGCCGCGAAAGAGCTCGTCAAGGTCGGCGTGAACATCTCCACGCAGACCCGGACGCTCGATGAATGGAAAGTCGCGACTGGATAGCCGAACCGGCTCCTCAGTCCGCTCTGGCAAACTCAGCCGCCGATAGCCGATACTCTCCTCCGGGGACGGTCGGAAACTCCCGGGTGATGCCGTCGTAGAGGACGGAGCAGAGCGAGCCGGCGCGCGAGTGGATGAGAGCCCGTGTCAGCTTCCCGTCCGCCCACTCGATGTCAACTTCGAAGCCGCCTCGGGCGAGCAGCCCGCTCACCTTGCCCTCTTTCCAGGCCGTCGGCAGAGCCGGAAGCAGATGAATCACTCCGTCGTGACTCTGCAGCAGCATCTCGCATATCCCTGCGGTACCCCCGAAATTTCCGTCTATCTGGAACGGCGGATGACTGTCCCAGAGATTGTCCAGAGTCCCCTGCGCGAGCAGGTTGCGGAAAAGGGAGTAGGCCCTGTCCCCGTCGTGGAGCCTTGCCCACTGATTCAGTTTCCAGCCCATACTCCAGCCGGTCGCCCCGTCTCCCCGATGGTTCAGGGTGACTCTCGCGGCCTGAGCGAGTTCCGGAGTAGTCAGAGGAGAAAGCGTGCGCCCCGGATGAAGCCCGAAGAGGTGATTCACGTGCCGATGATGGTCGTCGGGGTCGTCGATGTCCTCGTTCCACTCCATAATCTGCCCGAAACGCCCGATCTGATAAGGGACGATCCGCCTTTCCACGGCCAGCCACTCCTGCCGTTCGGCCTCGTCCTCGCCGAGAATTTCCGCAGCCGCAGCCGCGTCGAGCAGAATCTCCCGGGCCACCGCGTGCGAGAAAGCAGTCCCTTCCGAGACAGGTCCGTGCTCCGGCGAAGTCGAAGGCGCGGCGCTGTAGGTTCCGTCAGGCCTGCGCCAGAGGTAATCCACGGTGAAGCGGGCGCTCGAGCGCAGCAGCTCATAAGCCGTAGAGCGCAGGAAGCTCGTGTCCCGGGTGAAGTCATAATAGTCCCACAGATGCGTCGCCAGCCACGGACCCGCCATCGGACACAGGTTCCAGGTCATATCCTCGCTGCTCAGCGGCGAGGCGAAGCCGAAAGGGTTCGCAGAAATCGAGGCAGTCCAGCCCCGCGCCCCGAAATACGAGCGCGCGACCCTCTCCCCGGGTGCCGCGAGCGAGCGGATGTAGTCGAAAAGAGGCTCGGAGCATTCTTCCAGATGGGCCGGGCAGGCCGGCCAATAGTTCATCTGAATGTTGATGTTGTTGTGGTAGTCCACGTGCCACGGACCGTCCGCGCCGTTGCTCCAGATGCCTTGGAGATTGGCCGGGAGATTCCCCGGCCGCGAAGATGAGATCAGCAGATAGCGGCCGAAGTGGAAGTAGAGTTCCTCCAGTCCGGGGTCGCCCGCGCCGGAGCGGTAAGCTGCGAGCCGCTCGGGTGTGGAGAGTTCAGAGGCTCGGCGGGCTCCGCCCAATCTTAACTTCACCCTCCCGAAAAGTGCCTTGTAGTCTGTCAGATGCTCTTCCAGCAGCGCCTCATAACCTTTTGCCGCCGCGCTGCGGATCCATCCGTCCGTCGTCTCGGACGGCGTCACTCCGACGTAGGCCCTCGCATCGTGCGGATCCGGGTCGAAGTTCATCCTGTAGTCCGTGTCGGCGGAGAGGTAGAACACCACCTCGTCCGCGCCCCGTGCCGTCAGGACTCCGCCTTCATTCGAGACTCCGCCGCCCCGGGCCGTCATCGCTATGCGGACTGCATATTCCATCCCGTTGTTTTCAAGCCTTCCGGCATATATCAGGGCGTTCTCTCCGCAAGGCTTTATGCTGCCGCCGGAGACGGGATTCGGCGAGTATTCCAGCCTGAGGTTCTGCATCCCCGGGCGGCTCGCGCTGAAGCGCATCACGAGCACGTTGGCTGGGTACGAGATGAAATACTCCCGTCCGTAGTCCACGCCGCCGCTTCTGTAACTCACTCTCGCCAAGGCATCGTCAAGCGACAGAATCCGGTGATAATCAGTTATGGATGAGGAGTCCGTCCCGGTCCATATCCTCAGCTCCCCAGCCGTGGTGTAGCAGCCGAAGCGGAACGCCTCGTCTTCGGAGCTTTCATAAGAGACGAGACCGTTGAAGTTCTTCCGGGTGAGTTCCCCGGCCTTTTCGCGGTCTAAGCGTGTAAACGCGCTGCGGATTTCCTTCAGGATTCCGGCAGATTCCTTATTCGCGTCCCAGTAATGCTGCGCTCCGCCGGCCGTCCCGGGACCGCCGAGCCATAGGCTCTTTTCGTTGAGGGTTATGCGCTCCGCCGGGATAGTGCCGAAAATGTTCGCGCCTATGCTTCCGTTGCCTATGGGCAGGGTCTGCGACTCCCATTCGGGGTCATCCCCTCCGGCCAGGGACAGGTTTTGCCCGAGCGGTACGGGCGTATCGAAACGGATTTCGTAAAGGTGTCCTTCCTGCCCGCCGCAGCCCGTCAGGAGAGCTGCCGACAGAAGTACGGATAAGGGGGATAGTCTGAGGTTCATATTGACGTAAGTGATTTTTTCATCATCACTAAGGGTTGTTACTGAAACAGGTCATCCATTGTTACGACTTTCTGAAACTTTCCGGCATATTCATTACGATTCAGTCCATAAGTGGTAATCAATACCGAGATTACCGGTTTTTCGTGTTTGGTAATCTCCATTGTGCGGTTAATCCGCTCCTGAATCCGGGTTGCATACTCGTGATCGATTGTGTACTTACCTTGTCTGAATTTCATCTCACACAGGCAAATCTTGCGGTCATCGCGATCGATGACCAGATCGATCTGCATTCCCCTCGCGTTTCCCGATCCGGGGACAAGCCAGGAAGATTCGCGAGTGATTACATCCCCTATGCCTAAAGCGCTCTTGATTTGTCGGATGTGTGCAAAACAAACTTCCTCAAAGGCGTGTCCGGCCCAGGCGGATGCCGCCGGGGAGTTGAAGAAGGATTGCCAGTAGGCTGTAGCTTCTTGATTATCTTTTACGTGTTTAAGAAAAAAAGCGCAGAAAGAATCAGTCAGCCGATATTTCGTCACATTCTCACCAAACGGGACATAAGGCGTTATTAACGTACTGTTGGTAAGCGCTTTCAGGAGACGTGAGAGGCCGCCTCCGGAGGTGAAGTCCCCTTTCGATGCGATATCGTCTCTGGTATAGCCTGATCTTTTCCCCGCAAGAATGGTCACGATCTGCTGCAGTTCATCCGGATTGGCAAATTGGGAAGAAAAAAGATTGTCGAATTCGTCACGGAGCGGCGCCTTTCGTCCGTAGAGGATGGCATCGAAGTTCTGCGGAACACTGAGACCGCGGCTGAAGAGGTCCAGATAATAAGGAATACCCCCGAAGGCCATATATGTCTGGACGATGTCGTAATCGTCCATTGCGTATCCGCCTTCACGGAAAAACTCCCGGCATTCTTTCAGAGTGAACGGCTCTACAAACAATGGAAGGGTGACACGTCCATACAGTCCGCCTTGATTATTCAAGACTTTATCCAGAATCCAGGATGTGGCACTGCCGCACACTACCAGCCGGGCATTCTTTCTGGCCAATACCCAGTCATTTACAAAATGCTCAAAAGCTGACAGGAAGCTGGACCGGGGCGTATCCATCCAGGGCAGTTCATCGATGAATATGACAAATTTGTCACCGGAATTCTTACTCTCTAAAAGACTCTGTAGCTGGTGAAAGGCGGAAAACCAGTCTGCGGGTGCGGGTTCATCGGCGGAGAGGCCATAGTTCCGAAGAGAATAATGAAACTCCTGAAGCTGAAGTTTCAGAATGTTCCGTTTATATTTCTTTTCCTTGTCCTTGAAGGGAGAGACGGCTGTATGCTTGAATGCATATTCGTTCCGGAAGAATTCATTCACAAGGAATGTTTTTCCTACGCGACGTCTGCCATATATCGTAATGAACTGTGCCCTGGGCTTTTCAATAGCTTCTTGAAGAAGGTCGAATTCTCTTTTTCGTCCGATCATAGTTGTCTTTATTTGGCCATAAAGGTATGGAAAAGATTTGATTCGGCCAAATAATAACATTATATTTGGCCATACGCGAGTAATCGCGCAACACTTTGGCCAAATAAGCGCAGTTTTCTCGGGATTGCCATAGATTATCTGACCCACGCGAAGCCGTTCGGCGAAGATGCATAAAAAAGCCCGGCGTTCGAGTGCCGGGCTTCCGAGGCGGAGAGAAGGAGATTCGAACTCCTGGAACGACAGAATCGTTCAACGGTTTTCGAGACCGCCGGTTTAGACCACTCGCCCATCTCTCCGGTGCGTGTCCTCTGTGCGAATCCCGGAAAAGGGGGAGTCCGCAAAGAGTCTCACGGGAATGCAAAAGTCCGAATAAATACGGAATTGTCAAAATTTTTCCGAAAAAAAAGAGCGGACGCGGGGTGCAGCCCGAGGGCGCGGAGGAGCTGTCCCGCGGAGGAAGTCTGCAAGCGTTCGTCCGGAGCGGCCCCGCCGGGGGAACTCTGCACACATAACCGTCTGGAGCGGAGCTGCCCCGCCGGGGAACAGACGAAAAGAGGTCGACCTGCAAAAGGTCAACCTCTGGTGCGGTAGGTGAGAGTCGAACTCACACACCCCAACGGGCACTACCCCCTCAAAGTAGCGTGTCTACCATTTCACCACTACCGCGAATGGATTGGGACTGCAAAGATACAGAG
>CAVKLO010000126.1:0-4570 GCA_963656985.1 Bulleidia sp.
TTCAACAGAAATGCCGGAAGTCCTTTTGTCACTTTTCTCAATGATGATACGTTGATAATGCTTAATCCCTATTATTTCGAGAATCGGGACTTGAAGATATCGAATGGAGAAGGGCGCTTCATTGTCGGCAGTTCACCCCGGCAGTTTACTCTCTACTCCGAAGGTTCGCGAAAATACTATTCTTTCAATGTGGAGCAGGGATGTATTATTGTCAACAGTGTAAATAATCGCATTATTTTTGCTTCTGACGGTTATCCGCGTATAGAAATTTATGATTGTCAGCTGAATCCTCTAAGGTTGATAACAGGGCCGGATAAACTTGACATCAAGTATCATATCGATGGGAATGAAATCATATACTCGAAAAGAATACCCTATGCTTACAGGTATTTTGCAGAGGCTGATGACGGCTTCTATTTGAACTATCACGGTGCGTTCTTTACAGGAAATGAATCGTTTCAAGTGATGGATTCGTGGCTATTCAAATTCGACTGGGACGGGAATGTTCTGGAGTCGTATCATTGTGACAAGTATCTGAGCACGATTTCCCTTTCTTCCGTTTACGGCATCTTTTACGGGGATGGCTATGACTCTGATGGAAACCGGGTGCTATATAAATTGACAACATATTGACTATGCTGTCTATAGACGGTTTCTTCGCGTCTTTGCGAAACTGAACAATTGATTTGGAATGTCTTCCGTACATAGCTCCCTTTGCGGTAACTGCGGTACTGTTTCTCTCCTGCAGGAAGGCGGCTGAGCGTCTGTCGGTCATAGCAGTCTCTCTGTGGCTTTGCTATGAAGCGGTTCTCGGCGTGATGCAGCTGACCGGGATGGCGGCCTCCGGGCACGTCATATATCCGATGACCGGGAGTTTTCAGAATCCTGGCCCCTATGGCGGTTTTGCGGCGGTATGTACAGCGATTGCTTTGGCGGCGGCATATGATTGGCGGAACGCCGCAGAGAAATGTGACAGACTTTTCGCCAGGCTGGCCGGTGTCGCCGGAGCCTTGGGAATCATCGTGCTGCCCGCTTCGATGAGCAGGAGCGCTTGGGTGGCTTTTGCGCTGGCTTTTGGACTCTGGGGGCTGTCTGAGACAAAAGTCAGGAGCTTCATTAAACAACACCGAAGGCTGTCGGCATTGGCTGCCGCAGCAGCCGTAATAGTCGCTGCTGGTGCTTTCAGCTTGAAGAGAGACTCCGCTCTGGGACGTTTCCATATCTGGGAAATGGAACTGTGCGCGATAGCCGACAAGCCTTTGACAGGGCACGGAAGCGGTTATGCTATGGGCAGTTACGCTGATGCGCAGGCGGACTACTTCTCCTCGAAGCCGAGAAGCACGGAACGCGAAAGAATCGCAGGCTGCCCGGAGTACGCCTTCAATGAATATTTCCGCGTCGGGATGGAATACGGCGTTCTTGCGATGTCGGCTTTTGCCGCATTGATGGTGTGCGGCTTCATAATTCTGCGAAGGAAGTGTTCCGCGTTGGCCTGGGGGCTTGCCGCTTGGGGGACGTTCGCCTTCGCTTCATATCCGCTGTCCGTGTGGCAGCTATGTCTGCTGCTTGCGGTGATGCTCGGAGCTGCGTGCGGATATTTGCCGACCGCTGCGTGCAAACGTCTGAGATTCATCTCGGTGTCTGCGGCTGTAATCATTTCGGTCGCGAGTATTTCCGTATGGCTGCCGTATGCATCACGGAAACGCGGTGCCGAAGAGAAATGGCGCGAAGTGCAGATGTTGGCGTCTTTCGGAGCGGATGAGGGGATTGCGGACAGGATGGCATCATTGTACCCGGTTTTGCGAAGAAACTACCGTTTCCTTTACGACTACGGATACTCGCTTCATAAATCCGGCCGTTACGGAGAGAGCAACGATATCCTCCGTGAAGGCGCGGCAAGGTCTTCAGATCCAATGTTCCATAATATCATAGGCAAGAATTTCGAGGCGATGGGAGATTACGTTTCTGCTGAGACTTGCTGGCTTCATTCGCATCATATGTTGCCGTCCCGCCTTTATCCGTATATTCTGCTGATGGAGATGTACGAGCGACGGGGAGAAAAGCGGAAGGCTGAGGAATATGCGCGAAAAGTGCTGGAGAAACCTGTCAATGAAAGGAATGCGGCGATGGCCGGATTGAGGGAAAGGGCTGAAAAGTATTTGAAAGAGAATGAAAAAGATTATTGAAGCGTTCCTGATATGCCTGTGGGGCATTCTGGCCGTCGCTGCATTCCATTATGGGCGGCGGGCCTTGATTTGCGACACCTTCATCGTGAAAGGTGAGTCTATGGAGCCGGAATTCCATACCGGCGAAAAAGTCCGGGTGAATAAGCTGAAAATGGGTGCGCGGATTTATACGGATTATGATTTTTCCAAACCCTACTTATCTTCATTCCGTCTGCCGGGTTTCTCAAAACTCAAGGCCGGGGATATCGTAATCGTTAATTATCCTTATGCCTGTTCTGAAGATACGATATCATTCAGAATCAATTATGTCTATATGAAGAGGTGCTACGGAGCACCCGGGGACACGGTAAGAGTCGTGAACGGGTGGTACGTGAATCCTTCGGACGGCGGACGCATAGGCAATCCGACATATCAGAAAATTCTCTCGGAAACTCCAGATTCCGTGCTTGCCGGTGACGGGGTGACTCTGAATGCGCTCAGGGTGAACGAGAACCTGAGGTGGACCATTCGGGATTTCGGTCCGATGTATGTGCCGGGGAAAGGGGATACCATAAGAATAGACCGTGACAATTACCGGCTGTGGCGGAGGCTGATCCAGTTCGAGACCGGGATCAGCCCGGCGGAATGCGGCGGAAAGGTCTTTCTCTCGGGCGAGCCGATGGAGACTTACACATTCCGGAGCGACTGGTATTTCCTCGGCGGCGACAATGTCCTGAACTCTGAAGACAGCCGTTACATCGGCCTTTTCCCCGAATCTTATGTTATAGGGATTATCGGAATGAGACGATAGTTGCAGGATTATTTGGAAATGCAATATTTGAAACGTATATTTGACGCAATAATCTCAAAACCTTTTATTATGAACACTAAAACACAATTCTTGATTTGTGCGGCTCTGTCTATATTGTCAGCTGCTGTTGTTCTGTTTCTCTCGAATGCTATTAAATCTTCAGACTTGTTCTCCACAAATGTTGAAACCCTTTCAAAGTGTGAAATAACAAGGAATGATGGCGAAACAATCGTTTTCGAGTGTACCGGTGAAGAGGGAGAGTGTTCAATCAGTCGTTGGGGCTACACTTTAACCTGTTCAGGTGGTAAACAAGTTAAGGACAAAGGCTAAATAAAAGCGTTATGTCAAGACTGATTAAATATGCTCTGCTATTCCTTGTCCTGTGTACTGCCATAGAGTGTTCTGCTCCCCAGTCTCAAGTCCGGTTCCCGGAGACTGTAGAATTGCCGCTCAGCATTAAAACTGACGCTGTTCCATTGAAAGCGACTCAGGTTGTTTCCGCCGATGATTATATCGCTGCCAAAAAGATGTGGGTTTACAGGGATTCCATACTGACGGTTCTCAATAAACCGGTGAAGGACGGTTATTTTCTGGAGCTTGCCAATCTTTATACGAAGGAAAAATATGGCAGTTTCATTCATTATGGAAACGGGCCTGCCGAGATGCTGAATGTAAGCGCTGTTTTTAACAATGGCAGAATGTCGGTGCGTGATTTCGCAAAGTATCAGATAGCCCGTTTCGATGTGGACTCGGCACTGGCGGACAAATCTTATGTATCTACGCCTGTCCGCTATAGCGACAATGCGGGAAGTCCATCCGTGAATTATCTGGATGATGACAGACTGATAATGCTGAATCCATACCATTTCGAAAACGCCGAAATGAAAATTTCGAACGGAGAAAGCCGTTTTATCGTAGGTGATGTGAATTCCAAGTTTACGCTTTTGACAGAAGGCGGCAAGAAGTATTATTCCTACAATGTAGAGCAAGGGGATATAATTGTCAATAATGAAAAGGACAGGGTCATTTATGCCTCTCTATTCTGTCCCCGTGTGGAAATATATGATTGTCAACTGAATCCCCTGAAATTGCTTACCGGACCCGATGATATGGACATCAAATATGCGATCGAGGACGGGAGCGTATATTTCCATCATCTGCCATATGCCTATATGGGGAGTGCGGAAGCTGAAGACGGGGTGTATCTGCTGTATATAGGCGATTTTTTCAGAGATGAGGACTATAGCGGAATGCAGACCTTCATATTCAAATTCGACTGGGACGGGAATATTCTCAAATCATATCATAGCGACCGTTATCTGAATTCGCTTTCAGTTTCTTCCGAGGAGAATGTTTTCTACTGCGGCGGTCACGATGAGAATGGCAGCAATGTACTGTTTAAACTTACAATGGAATGAATGTTATGAACTTCCCGAAGATACTGTTATGTTCCACACTCGCCGTGTATATCTTGAGTTCCTGCGTCAGCCCGGAACAGAAAAGAAAACGTGAATGTGTGCGGTTCTTGAAAGAGCTGACCACAGAAAAACTGACAGGTCAGGAGGAGCTGCCGTCGGATAAACTGTGGACGGCT
>CAVKLO010000126.1:4602-5556 GCA_963656985.1 Bulleidia sp.
CGGATAAACCGTGGACGGCTTCCGTAATAGGCGAAGAAGGGCTTGTCACGGTCTTTCTGCTGAATTCGAATTGCTCCATATGCATAGAAGATTTTCTCTCTTTTCTTGACATCTCCGCAAAAGTTCCTGAAATGTCGAATATAATAGTCGTCCTGAACGAAAATGATGAAGAGATAGTCAAGCACTATATGGCTCTCGGAGGCTATCGTGAGCCATTTGGCGACGGACTCAGACTATATCCTGTAAAGGAAAGCTACCCTTATATGGAAAATGATTACAATAACCTGGTCTTGATTTCAGGGGATAGGATTCTGGCTGAAAGGTTTTTTGCGGAATATGAAATCCTGGACATCGGTAAAGGAGTCCGGATATCAGTAGAGTGAGAATTATGCGGTGAATTTATCTATAATTCGCCTGCTAATGCCAGCATAAACGACATGTCTCTATACAAAATGCCGCCCGGGACACCCGGACGGGGCTATGGTATCTGCTCCGATCGTTACAGGTCGGTTCGAGCAAGTCTCTTGTTCTGCGGTATTTAGGAAAATAAAACGATTTTTCGTTGTGTTTCCATTTTTTTACCTAACTTGGCGGTTGTAAACCCAAACAAATTATAAGCGTATGAGAAAAACAGTTTTTTTATTGCTAAGTGCAGTTTTACTTGTCTCTGCATTATTTACCTTTAATGCCTATGCGGGAATAGATGCCGCAGCGGATATTACTCTACCTGAAGGAGATTTCGATTCTGTGAATCGCTGCCGGTGCAAACACGAAGGGTGCTATGCCGGGAATGCTATCTCTTTTAGAGCAGCTTGTGCAAAGTCGGATACTTTTTTAAATTGTGCTGAATATGCTGGAAATTGTCCGTAATCTTTTTCACTGTAATCATATGTGATATTCATTGATTTATAGAATGAGACGTTTTATTCCTTTAATTACCCTGTTCTTCTTGGG
>CAVKLO010000127.1:0-5520 GCA_963656985.1 Bulleidia sp.
ACCTGAAGGACATTCACGGCGACCGCTACAAGTATCAGGCTTTCCACTTCATCCCGAAGATCGTCGGCGGCGTGGAGCAGGAATACTTCAAGGCCGGTCTGCACTTCTTCAACACCGGCTGGGCCTTCACCGACAGCGACGTGGTGAAGATAACGGGTGACGGAGTCTATACCCTCAAGCTCACCGGCAGCGACACCGACCCTTACGGAATGTACCTCGATGTAGTCAAGGTGCTCGCCAAGTATCCTAACTTCGATATGGAGATTGTGGATATGCGCGTGGACGGAGCCTCCATCGCCTTCGACGACACGATGATAGACCGGGGCAGCGGCGACGAGACGGATGCCGCCGGGAACCCGATAACGGCCCGCCGCTACATCCTGAACCCGTGGAACAGCGAGAACTACTTTATGGTGAACGGCTATGCGGTTCTGGGATTCACTTCTTCGCTGGAGGTGGACATCAAGGTCACCTTCGATACCGGTAATCCGTTCCTTACAGAGTAACGAACAAATATGAGGACTATTATGAAGAATAATAAGATATTATCAGGCATTGCGGTATCGCTGGCGCTGCTTATGGCCGGCTGTACCGAGGAGAACTACACCGCCTATACCGGAAGCATCTTGAGCAAGGTCGAGACAGGAGACGCCTCGGTCTATGCCACGAGCGCCACGGTATCGGGCACGGTGCTCGATCTGAGCGGGGCCGCCTCGTCATCATACACCGTGGGCGCCGTGTATTCCGTTTCGCAGGACGCCACCGGCGGCAGCAAGGTCACGGGAACCCTGTCGGAAGGAGGGGCGGTAACCACGGAATTGACCGGGCTCACCGTAGGCCAGACCTACTACTACTGCACCTTCGTCACGCTCCAGAACAAGCTGACAAAGTACGGCGAAGTTAAGTCTTTCGTCACCACCGACGCTGAAATCGCCACCGCCGACGCGGTAGTGAACGGTCTTGGAGCCAATCTGGGCGGCACGGTGAACATTCCGACGGTTTCCGACAAGGTGACCAAGGGCATAAAGGTCAGCCTGGACGAGGCTTCCGTCAAGCAGGGACGTCTGTACACGGCTGAGTCTGAAAGCAACAGCTACACCGTCAGCGTCTCGGGTCTCGTTCCCGGGAAGACGTACTATTATGTATCCTACGCCAAGGTGAATTCCGAGGAGAAGTACGGCGAAGTGAAGTCTTTCAGCCTTGGCGCACAGGACGTGGAATTCGTCGATCTGGGCCTCTCCGTGGAGTGGGCTACGGTGAACGTGGGCGCTACCGTCCCTGAAGAGACGGGCGGCCTCTACGGCTACGGCGACAACACCCTGTTCAACGTTTCCACCAGTGCGGATGACTACATCGCCTCGGATATCCAGAGCACGGATTACGACATCGCGAAGATGTACATCCTCGGAGGCTTCGTCCCGAATGCGACGCAGATGCAGGAGCTCGTGGACAACACCACAGCCGAGTACACCACCAGCGGCGGAGTGGCCGGCTACCGTTTCACGGCAGCCAATGGAAACAGCATCTTCCTCCCTCTGACCGGCACGCGTACCGGCACGGAAGTCAGCGGTGCCGAGACTCTCGGAGCCTACTGGACATCATCTGTGGATGCTGTGGATGCCGGCCACGCTTCGGCCCTCACCCTTTCCGGAGGGAATGCCGCAGTCAGCGGAGCTAACCGTTACGAAGGTCTGGCCATACGTGCCGTGCGCACGCCGAACCGCCCGATGAAACTCGAGTATCTCTACAAGACCTGGTGCATCGACCTCGACGAGCAGGGCAAGAGCGCGGTCTGGGACGGCCCTCTCTACTACTACGGCACGGAGGACAGCTGGGATACCGTGACCAACGGTTATGTTCTCGGCCCTGGCCACGACAGCTGGAGCTGGTGCCCTGTCTATGCGGAGAACACCTGGCTCGCCACCCCTAAGGATTTCGGAACGATGACCTTTACGCAGGACGGCAAGGTGACCGTCGATGACAAGGGCAACGGCGCTCAGTATGAAGGCACTTTCACCGTGGACACCGAGAATCATACGATTACCCTGAACGGGGCCAAGATTCTGCACCTGGACAATTTCGACGTTCTCGTGACTAACTGGAGCACGGAACTCAAGGTGATGTCCCTCAGTGAAGACGGCCTGCAGATAGCGGCTCTCCGAGACAACAGCGACGAGGGTCAGTGCCTGCTCGTGCACAACTATGCCGATGCGTCCCTTGTGGGCGGCAACGGAAAGGAAAACAGCTTCGACACGTCAAAACTCGTTTACGGTGACATCGAGAGCAACGGGAATCTGAGACTCGAGCTCTACAACGAGTGGGGCTCCAGCAAGGCGGACCCTTGCGTGGACCCGTCCTCATTCTCGTTCTCGAAGAGTCTCGCGGTCACCTTCAAGCTCAGCGGAGTGGAATTCAAGGAAGGCGCCGCGGGACAGTACAATGCGGCCCTTTCTTACGCCAGCGGCGACTGGAGCGTATCCTACTGGGGCGGAACCGCCAAGCAGGATGCCCTCGTGACGGGTGACGGCACATACACCGTATGGATGCCGGCCTCCTCGACAGCTTCCGGCATTATGGTGTTCGTCATAGACATAAAGGGTATGGCTGCGGATGTGGCGGACCTGAGTGCAGTCAAGGCTGAAATCGTCAGCGTGGTGACAGATGCGGAAATCTCCAAGCTATGCAAGACCATCCCTGTGGACAGCTCGAAGATCCTGTTCAACAACAAGGACGGCAACGGAGTGGACGGGCGCATCGAGATATACAATGAATACGGCGACACCAAGGCCGACCCGGGCGTAGCCCAGTCCGACATCTATTTCAGCGGACGTATGAGCATCACCTTCACCGTTTCCGGAATCGATGACAATCTTGTGGACGGCGCGTCGAAGGACTACAAGGCTGACCTCAGCTACGCTGCGGCGAGCTGGTCTCCTTCATACTGGGGCGGAGGCATAGGCACTGCCGCAGTGACCGGCGACGGAACCTATACGGTGTACGCCGATATGGGTGACGGAGTCTGCGAGGGTGCCGTAGTCTGGTGCATCGAGGTCTATGGCCTGTGGAAAGACCTCGTGGACGGGACCAAGGTAAGCGTTACCATCGACGAGGTGGCCGTGGAGCCTGTGAAGTGATGAGCGGCCGCAGGCCGATGAAATACTGAAATCGGGCCGGCAGAATCCCTGCCGGCCAGATTATTTTCTATATTTTCCCATAATCCAATCTGCTATAAATCTACCTGATGTGTCCTGTTCGGTGCCTCAAATCTCCATCACAAAGGTAGTAAACAAATCTAATTATTTCTAAATACCGAAGAACAAAGCATTTTCGGCCACACGCTTAGCGGCCGACCAAATTTTTTCATTATATTTGAGAGCTAATTAGTTTACAAGGATTTGAAAATGACACTCTTGAGAAATTTCGCGTCGGCCCTGTCGGCACTTGTGTGTCTCGCAGGCATCTGGTCTTGTAATGGAGATAAAAAAGGAGGCTCGGACATCCCCGACGGCATCACCATAGCCGAAAAGTATATCACCGAAGGCGTAAGCTTCGCCACCTCGGGCGGAGAGGTGACCATCCCCGTGCAGTCGAAAAACGATGTATCGGCCACAGCCTCCGCCACCTGGCTTTCCGTGTCCAAGGGAACGACATCTCCGGCGCTGTCCGTGACCCCGTTCACGCTTGCGGCGGGGGAGAATCGGGAGACCTCCGACCGCAGCTGCACCGTTACATTCTCCGACGGCAAGAACTCCAAGTCCGTAAGTGTGACCCAGGAAGCCATCGCCGGCCTCACGGTGAAAACCGCAAGCGTCGATGTGCCCGCGGAAGGCGGGGAGATCAGCATAGGGCTTTCAGCCAATGTGCAATACAGCATCAGCATCGGTGCGTTCTGGATAACTTCCGCCTCCACTCGAGCCTCTATGGCTGACTATACTGAGAAGTTCACCGTGGCTCCGAACGCGGCCCCGGCCTCCAGATCCGGGACCATAACTTTCTCCGTCGAGGGCAAGTCGGAGACCGTCACAGTGAAACAGGCGGCGGGCAGCTCCTCTGGCGGCATAGACAAGACAGCCGCTGAAATCGCCGCCGCGATGTATCCCGGCTGGAATCTGGGAAACACTATGGAGGGCGGAAGCAACTCGAACAGCTGGAAGAACACGGGAATATCTTCCGAAACTTCCTGGCAGTCCACCAAGACCACACAGCAGATCATATCTATGGTGAAGGAAGCCGGATTCCGGAGCGTCCGCATCCCTTGCGCCTGGGTGATGGGACATATCACCGATGCCGAGGCCTGCACCATAGACGGGGAGTGGATGGACCGCGTGAAAGAGGTGGTGGGCTATTGCATCACCGAGGGGCTTTATGTCGTGCTGAATCAGCACTGGGACGGCGGATGGATGGAGCACGACGGCTTTACCGTGAATGCTGATGTGGAGACCAAGAAAGCCCAGCTTGTGAAGATATGGACCCAGATAGCCGAAGAATTCAGGGATTATGACGAACATCTGATATTCGCGGGCCTGAATGAGCCGGGCGTGGGTGGGAAGTATTCCGACGGCGGCTCTCTCGTGAGCACAGCTGAGATTTCCGAGCGTCTGGCAGTATATGAGCAGGCCTTCATCGACGCGGTCCGCGCCACCGGAGGGAACAACGCGGGCAGAACCCTGATCGTGCAGGGCCCGAACACGAACATAGACAATTTCTGCGACAATGATTATATGTCGAAGCTGTCGGACAGTGCGGCGGACCGTCTGATGGTGGAGGTGCATTTCTATGACCCTTGGCAGTTTACCGGAATGGAATCGGATGCGGACTGGGGGAAGGTGTATTACTATTGGGGCAAGGGGAACAAGGGTTCCGACAGCTCCAGAATCTGTCCCGACGGATATGCTGAGACTTACGTATCCTCGCAGATGAAGAAGATGAGGACGAATTTCGCTGACAAGGGCTATCCTGTGCTCGTGGGAGAGTTCGGGGCGAACCAGCGTTTCGCCGACGGCAAGGATTCCGCGCACGACGCCTCGATAAAGGCCTATTACAAGGCGGTGACCAGATATGCCATAGACAACGGCTGCGTGCCGGTGGCCTGGGATACGAACTACACCTCATACCCGAGTATGACGGTCTTCTCGCGCGCTTCCCTCAAGGTCTTCAATGCGAATATGCTGGACGGAATAATAGAAGGCGTCTCCGAGTCCACCTGGATGAAATAGCTCCTCTGCGGACGCCGGGGCAGCCGCCTGTGGCGGACAGTGAAGCTACGACAGGCTCGGCCACGCAAGAGCGTCAAAAAAATAAAAAGGACGGTCATCAGGACCGTCCTTTTATTTTGCGTTCAGCTCGTAGCGGGAGTGGGGCATGATCCCACGACCTCCGGATTATGAATCCGACGCTCTAACCAGCTGAGCTACCCCGCCATCATAACCCCTGACGGGGCAGACTTGTTGAGATAGAAGGATTCGAACCCTCACTGACAGAGCCAGAATCTGTAGTGCTACCATTACACCATATCTCAAT
>CAVKLO010000128.1:0-735 GCA_963656985.1 Bulleidia sp.
GTAATAGGCGTCCACTATGTCGCCACGCAGGTAAACCCGGCAGCCGAGGTTGTCGGGATTGTCCACGAGGTTCAGCGCGTCCCGGATTTCCCCCTTGTCCAGCTGCAAGGAGAGGCAGGAGGAGCGGTCCGCGATGTAGTCAATACAGAAAACCGAACATCCAGATGGGGATGGACTGCCCGGAGGCATATTCCAGATTGTCTTTTACAAGATAAGCTCTCTGCGCTTCCTTAATCTGTCCCCCTTTCTTGTTCTTTCCACCGACCTCAAATGTGATGCCGTCAATCTCGAAATCCGATATTTTGGAAGAATACGGAGTACATACTTGACCGGCCCAGGCAAGGAAGTTGGTCTCACGCATAGTCCCTTCATCTATGATTCCGTCTTCCGACAATGAATACGCTATGTTGCTGTTTCCCAGATACAGTTTCTCGGGTTTAGACAGCAGGCTGTCACTGTGCCCCCTTTCGCGCAAGGCATTGAACATACCGGTGGCTTCCAGATAGCTGATGTAGTCCGGCACTGAATTCCTGCTGATTCCGAGTTCGCGCCCCAACGTGTCATTGCTTGGTTTGAACGGAACACTTTTGGAGAGGATATACATCAGTTTTTTTAGTTTTGCAGCCGAAGCGACAGTCATATCGGCATAATCCGGAATGTCATCTTCCACAGTGGCAAGAATCGCATTCTGAAGCTTGATTTCCGCATCTTCTTCCTGAAAGAAAGGATAGAATC
>CAVKLO010000128.1:774-5487 GCA_963656985.1 Bulleidia sp.
TACTCCTTATAGTATTTGAGGGGCCTATACTCTCCTGCCGGGGAATCCACTTTCCCGTCCAGAACATCTTCAAGTGTAGATGTCTTCAGCGCCCAGCCATTGCGGATATTCAGATACTCACGGAAAGAAAGCCCCGGCATCTCGTAAGGCACGCTTCTCCGGCTGAGGTCTGCCTTGTTGCCTCTTTTGAGTGCCAGCAGACTGCTCCCGGAATATACTATATTAAGAGTAGGGAAGTCATCGTATATGTTCTTTATCTCGGTAGACCAACCCTTATACTTGTGGATTTCATCTATGTACAGGCGTTTCCCCCCCTGAGAGAAAAACTGTCCTGCCAGATCATAGAGAGTGTGCCCGGCAAAATACAGATTGTCGGCGGTAACATACAGGGTTTCGTCCAGGTCGTCATATTTGCGGATATGCTGAAGGAGCATTGTTGATTTCCCTACACCCTTCTGTCCCATAATGCAGATAAGGCGGTTGTTCCAGTTTATCCGGTCGTGGAAACTGCGCAGATACCCCATCGGAGCAAGCGCGAGCTTAATGCGGAAAGTATTGTAAAGGCGTTCCATTTCCATTTTTTTACAAATTTAAGAAGTTTGCACAAACAAATGTGCATCTTTTCGAAAAAGATGCACAAAAAACAGTGCGCGTCGATGCGAAAAAATCGAATTCCACCCCAAGATTCACCTCAGTTCGAATTCGCTGAGATTCTTGATTCCGGGGATGCCGTAATAGGCTTCCACTATGTCGCCCCGCAGGTAAACCCGGCGGCCGAGGTTGTCGGGATTGTCCACGAGGTTCAGCGCGTCGCGGATTTCCCCCTTGTCCAGCTGTACGGAAAGGCAGGAGGAGCGGTCTGTCGTGGAGGAGCGCGCCGCGATGGCTATGTTCGTCTTCGAGGTGAACGGACCTTCGGTCTTCATCCCGGAAGCCGTCAGATTCCCCCCGACGATATAGCCCGTCACCCACACGTCCTCCGCTCCCGCCGAAGCCCGCGCATCCGCGACCCCCAGCGCATCGTCCATACTTCCGCCGCCCGAGCCGCTCCCGTCCGCGCCTCCGATGATGAAATTCTCGGAAAGCCAGGTTCTGGACGTGTCCACCTCGATCCTGAGTCCTCCCGAGGATGCGCCCGCTGAAGGGGCTGAAATGCTTAAGGTCAGAATCTCCCTCGCCTCCAGAGTACGTGTAGTCAAAGTCTTGTCGCCATCGGATCCGCTCATCAGCAGCGAGATGTCTCCGGGCAGAAAATAAGCCGTACGCCTTTCGCTGTAGGCGTACATCAGACTGCCCGACTTGTCCTTAAGGTGCAGGCTCGCCCCGGGACAGGAAGTCAGGAAATTCTCGGCAATCTTAAGGCGCACTCCGCAGTTGCGCAGCGTGCAGTTCAGAGTCACTGCCGTCACTTTAGCGGAAGCCACTACGACCACCTGCTCGTCCCCATAGACGGGAGCGGAAAAAGCAGGCCGCGTAAAGTCCGAGGAGCGGACGGAAACCGTGTAGCTGCCGGGCGAGACGAGCAGGGACTCCGGAGAAGCCCCGTACTTGCCGCTGTACAGCGTCTTTCCCTTCGAATCTGTCACATTCAGAATGAAGTCGTTCGTGTCGGGTATCTCCTCCGCTGAGCGCGTCATCGCGGACAAGTTCCGGGAGAAGCGCAGCCGCAGTTCGCCGTCGGGCGAGGGGCCGAGCAGACTGTCGCAGGAGCAAAGGCCTGCGGCCAATGCCGACAGCATCAAGCTGTAGAGAATCAAGTTTTTCATAGTCGGAACTGTTTGGGGCGGAAGGGGCCGTCCTCCCGCGTCACACATATAAGTCGGCGCTCCCGGCCGGCGCCCGAGCCTCCAGTCTCAGGAGATGAAAATCTTCCTGCCGTCAGAAGGCGACAGCGGCAAATGTAGAGAAATATTTTCCGCATCAATGCCGGAAAAGTATATTTCTATGGGTAATGAATTTTAAATAAGAAAATTAAAGAAATGTGACCCGCTTGAGCAATACCTTTATTAAATCACGGTCAAAAGTAAGGCCTTCCTGAAAAATCATGAAGCGGACACATCACTGCGTCCGCTCCACTACATAACCTAAACTTAAACTATGAAAAACTTCATTGCAAAAATAATCATTATTTCTGAAAACCAAATCCTAAAACGAAAAAATAATGTTTTTTTAGCATAAAATTGTGGGTTATATCGTTTTTATTTCTTAACTTGCCCAAAATTTACGCGCTTCACGTGCAAATTCCGGCAGTGTAGTCCGGTATTCCCTGTGAAACATCGCACAAAAAGAGTGCGGCCGAGACATTAGGCCGCACTCTTTTTACAGTATGTTTCCGGGGGATTAACCGCCGAAATTGTCGTAGAGAATGTTCGCGGGATCCACTCCGAGGCTGTCCAGAAGCTTGTTCACGGAAGCCACCATCATAGGAGGGCCGCACATAAAGTACTTGATGTCCTCCGGAGTCTCGTGATTCTTCAGATAAGTCTCGTACATCACATTGTGCACGAAGCCCGGAACATAGGATACGCCCGCCGCGTCGGCCGCCGGATCCGGACGGTCAAGCGCAAGCTGGAAATGGAAGTTCGGGAATTCCTTCTCGATCTCCGCGAAGTCCTCCAGGTAGAAGGCCTCGACCAGAGCGCGAGCACCGTAGAAGTAGCTGACCTTGCGGCCCGTCTTCAGAGTCTTGAACAGGTGCATAATGTGGCTGCGCAGAGGTGCCATACCGGCGCCGCCGCCCACGAAGATGTACTCCATATCCTCAGGGTCGTTCTCAGGGAGCAGGAACTCTCCGAACGGACCGCTGATGGTGACCTTGTCGCCCGGCTTGCGCGTGAACACGTAAGAGGAGGCGATACCCGGATTCACAGGGAGGAGCTTAGGGCCGAGTTCCTTAGGAACAGAGCGGTCGAAAGGAGGTGTGGCGATACGCACGTTCAGCTTGATGATGCCCTTCTCACCGGGATAGGAAGCCATAGAGTAGGCCCTTACGGTAGCCTCAGGGTTCACGGACTCCAGATTGAAGAAGCCATACTTCTCCCAGTCCTTGCGATATTCCGGCTCCACTTCTATATCCTTGAAATACAGATGGTAGGCCGGAATGTCGATCTGAATGTACTCTCCGGACTTGAATTCGAGATGCTCGCCCTCCGGAAGCTTCACGGTGAACTCCTTGATGAAGGTGGCCACATTGTGATTCGAGATGACCTCGCACTCGAGCTTCTTCACGGACAGGGCGGACTCCGCCACCTGTATCTTGAGGTTGTCCTTGACCTTCACCTGACAGCCGAGTCTCCAGTTGTCCTTGATCTGCTTCCTGTTGAAGAAGCCGACTTCGGTAGGGAGTATCGTACCGCCGCCTTCCATAACCTGAACCTTGCATTGGCCGCAATTGGCCTTGCCGCCGCAGGCGGAAGGAAGGAAGATCTTCTGCTCGGCGAGAGTGCTCATCAGGGACTGACCCGGGGTCACGTCCAGCACCTTCTTGCCGTTATTCACATCTATGGATACCGTACCCTTCGGGGTGAGCTTTATCTTTATGAAAAGAAGCACCGCCACGAGGATGATGATGGTGATTACCATCACGGCCATTGCACTGAAAATAATAGTGTTCATAATCCAGACCTCCTATTTTAAAGTGAAATGCCCATAAACGCCATAAACGCGATGCCCATCAGACCTACGGTGATGAAGGTGATGCCGATGCCCCTGAGGCCGGCGGGCACGTTGCTGTAGGAGAGTTTCTCGCGGATGGCCGCAAGAACCACGATGGCCAGATACCAGCCGATACCCGATCCGAGGGCATATACCACCGACTCGCCCACATTGGCGAACTCCCTCTGCTGCATAAAGAGCGAACCGCCCAGGATGGCGCAGTTCACGGCGATCAGAGGCAGATAGATGCCCAGTGAGGAGTAGAGCGAAGGCAGGAACTTCTCCACCACCATCTCGACCACCTGGGTGATGGCCGCTATGACCGCGATGAAGAGAATGAACGCGAGGAAGCTCAAGTCCACGTCAGCGAATTTCGGGCTGAGCCAGGTGAGGGCTCCCGGAACCAGAACTTTCGTGTAGAGCAGATAGTTCACCGGCAGGGTGATGAGCAGCACGAAGATGACCGCGATGCCCAGACCGTTAGCCGTCTTTACATTTTTGGATACCGCCAGGTACGAACACATACCGAGGAAGTATGCAAAAATCATATTGTCAACGAAGATTGACTTTACGAATAAGCTGAGATATTCCATAATCGATAAGTGTTACTTTTCCTGAAGATCTTTCTGGACGGACCTCTGGATCCAGATGATGCAGCCGAGAAGAATCAGGGCGAACGGAGGCAGGATCACGAGACCGTTGTTAGTGTAGCCGATGGCCGAGAGCACAGGGACTCCGAAGAGAGTTCCCGAGCCGAAAAGCTCACGGAAGAAAGCCACGATGACGAGTATGAGACCGTAGCCGAGACCGTTGGCAAGACCGTCAAGAAGCGAAGGCAGCGGCTTGTTGCCGAGGGCGTAAGCCTCGATGCGTCCCATCACGATACAGTTCGTGATGATGAGGCCGATATAGACGGAAAGCTGCTTTTCGATGGTGTAGGAATAAGCCTTGAGGAACTGGTCCACTACGATTACCATCAGGGCGACCACCACGAGCTGCACGATGATGCGCACACGGTTCGGAATGGTCTTTCTGAGAAGTGAGCATACGTAGCTAGAA
>CAVKLO010000129.1:0-977 GCA_963656985.1 Bulleidia sp.
TGAAAGGTTCTAACAAACTATGTCGCATTTTTGTGACTATCATCTCGCTTTTCCTCACGCTGGGGATGGCGACGGCTCAGAACCTGTCCGTCACCGGTAAGATCGTGGACGTGCAGGGACAGAGCGTTGCCGGCGCCAGCATCGTAGAGAAGGGCACGACGAACGGCACTATGACAGACCTTGACGGAAATTTCGTCATCAGTGTAAAGACTGACGCGACGGTCGAAGTTTCCTGCGTAGGTTATGTAACCCAGTCTCTCAAGGCAAGCCCTTCTATGCACGTGGTGCTCGTGGAGGACTCCGAGATGCTGGAAGGTGTGGTTGTCACCGCCCTCGGTATCAAACGTGAGAGAAAATCTCTCGGCTACGCGGTCGAGGATATCGGTTCTTCCGAACTTATGAAGAACAAGACCGCGAACGCCATCAGCTCACTTTCCGGAAAGATCGCCGGTGTGAACATCACCCAGTCTTCCGGAGCCGCCGGTTCGGGTGCGCAAATCATTCTCCGAGGCGGAACCTCGGGATCTGAAGGGCGTGACAACCAGCCTCTCTTCGTTGTGGACGGAGTCATCTACGACAACTCTTCACAGGTGGTCGGCAACTCCGCATTCGATGGTCAGGGATCCGCCTATTCCACTTCTTCGAACCGTATTATGGACATCAACCCTGAGGACATCGAGAATATGTCCATCCTCAAGGGTCCTGCGGCATCCGCTCTCTACGGCTCTCGCGCTGCGAACGGCGTAGTGCTCATCACTACGAAGAAAGGTAAGGACGGCGTGGTCGAAGTGAATCTGAACAGCAAGTACATTACCTCCTGGGCCAAGTCTCTTCCGGCCGCTCAGAAAGAGTACAAGAGAGGCTATATGGAAGACCTCTATGACAAAGAGGGCAACTATACCGGTACTTCGTTCAACGATTTCGCCTACAACTCCTGGGGAGAAAAGATAGGCTCCGGCACACAGACCTATGACAAT
>CAVKLO010000129.1:987-5459 GCA_963656985.1 Bulleidia sp.
GGACACCAACCTTAGCATCTCCGGAGGCCATCAGGACAGCAATTTCTTCCTCTCCGCCTCGAACTACTCGCAGGACGGTATCGTGCCTACCACAGGCTATGACAAGACGACCTTCCGCTTCAACGGCGAGCAGAAATTCAAGATTTTCACATTCAGCGTAAACACGGCCTACTCAAAGGCCCATACTGATCGTACCCTCACTTCCGGCGGTCTGTACGGCTCCTCCGGTACCGGTACTCTCGGCGCCGTCTATATGTGGTCTCCTACCGATGATATGGCCCACTGGAAGAATGAGGACGGCAGCCGCTACCATATGTTCGGAGATCGTCTGGATCCTTGGAACGAAAGAGATAATCCTTACTGGATTCTGAACAAGAACAGCTATCAGGATGACACCGAGCGTTTCACCGGTTCCTTAAACGTACGCGCGAATCTGACCAAATGGCTCTTCATCAACTATCGTGCGGGTATCGACACATATAATACCATAAACTCCACACGCGTTGCGCCGGAAGGCGCCATCGAGCAGGTATGGCAGAAGGGTATGATGAGCGACAACACTCTCAAGTACTCCTACCTCTCCCACAACCTTATGATAAACGCGAGCCAGTCCATCGGAGACTTCCACGGAAACCTTATGGCAGGTATGCAGACGGACAACACCGAAACCGACCGCAACTACAAGATGGCCTGGAACTTCGAAGTACCTGACTTCTATTCTTACGCGAACGCCACCACCGACAACAAGAAATTCCAGCACTCCGCATCGCAGAAGCGTCTGGTCGGCGTGTTCGGTGAGGTGCGTCTCGACTGGAAGAACACCATCTTCCTCTCGGCCACCGGAAGAAATGACTGGACCTCCACACTTCCTGTGGAGAACCGCTCTTACTTCTACCCTTCGATCAGCGGATCCTTCGTGTTCACCCAGCTTCTGCAGGACAGCGGTCTGATGACTGACGATGTTCTCACATTCGGAAAGCTCCGCGCATCCTGGGCCAAGGTCGGCAAGGATACCGGTGCTTACGAAACGAACACGTCACTCTGGCCTGTCGGAACATATATCGGAGGCAAGACCGGAATCGGAGCCACCTGGACCAGAGGTAACCCTTACCTCCTTCCTGAAATGAGCAAGTCTTCGGAAGTCGGCCTCGAACTGCGCTTCTTCCGGAGCAGGCTCAAACTCGATGTCGCTTACTACACGAACGATTCCTATAACCAGATTCTCAGCCCTCGCGGACCTCAGTCCACCGGCTACATCTTCTGCTCCATCAATGCGGGTAACGTATACAACAAGGGTATAGAGTTCTCGATTTCCGGAACACCGGTGGAGACCAAGGACTTCGTATGGGAATCCGCCCTCAATATGGCCGGCAACCGGGGCACAATGGACGGTCTGCCAGAAGGAATGGACGTTATGTATGTGACTGATGTTCAATACGGCAGCGCTAAGGCGGCCTCATTCTCCGGCGGTAACTTCATGGCCATTTCGGGTACGGAATGGGCCAGGACTGAGGCTGGAGACCTCATTCTGGACAAGAACGGGATGCCTAAGCAGAGCGCATCCACATCCATCGAAGTCGGAAACCGCGAGTCCAGGCTCACAGGCGGATGGAACAACACCTTTACATATAAGAACCTCTCGTTCAATATGCTCTGGGAGTTCCGTCTCGGCGGCGACGTGTTTAACGGCACCAAATATGCTATGACCCTCGCCGGTACCAGCCAGTTCTCCGCAGATGTCCGCAAGCAGCCTCTCACCATCACCGGTGTCCAGGTAGTCAGCGGCACGGGTGATGACACCGTCTATTCTGAACCTCAGACCTTCACCTGGAATCCGGATCAGGTCTATGAGTACAACGGCAAGAAGATGCTCGGCTACAACATCATAAAGAGCTATTACACCGGAGCCTATAACTACGAGACCGCTAACTGGATCACCGACGTGAATTCACTTCGTCTGCGCACACTCTCCCTCTCCTATTCTCTTCCTAAGAGACTTCTCGAGAAGACCAAGGTCATCAAGAGAGCGTCCATCTCCGCCATCGCAAACAACCTCCTCCTCTTCACGAACTATGAGGGAGACCCTGAGGTCGCAGCGTCCGGCGCAGGTCGCGGAGGTTCTTCTTCTGTCGGCTTCGACTACTGCGGCGTGCCTGCGGTTTCAAGTTTCACCTTCGGCGTAAACCTTACATTCTAGGCAGTCACAACCCAATAAACTATTCAGAATATGAAATTAATTAAAAACATATTATTGACCGGCTCCGTTATGGCTGCTCTTTCGCTTGTTTCCTGCAGCGAGTGGCTTGACGTGAACACCGATCCGGAGAACCCTACTCTGGAATCTGCGGAGTATCAGCTGGAGCTGGCACACTGCCAGTTCTATACGAACAGTGCGCAGCAGTTTGCGAACTGGCGTTCATCTATGGCGATGGGCGACTGGACTCGCTATAATGGCGGAGGCAACTATTGGAATATGTCCTTCTGGTATCCGACCTCCGGTATCGTCACCACTCCTTACCAGTGGTTCTTCGTGGGTGCCGGCGCCACGGTGAAAGATATGTACACCAAGGCTATGGCCGCCGAGAACTGGCACTATGCCGGCGCCGCCAAAGTCATCTACGCATACGGCTATATGCTGATGACAGACCTCTATGGCGAAATGCCATACACCGAGGGACTCGGCGAAAGCGCGATTCCGGCATACGACACGGGCAAGACCATCTATCTGGGCTGTCTCGCGGACATCGATGAAGCCATCGAGCTTCTTTCGAAAAGCATCGATCCGGGTCTTCCTTCCCTTTCCGTGGGAGATTCCTGGAACAACGGCGACACCGACAAATGGATCAAGCTCGCGAACCTTCTGAAAGCCCGCTGGATAAACAAGCTCATCAAGAAGGGCAACGGCAACTATCTCGAAGGCAAGTACGATGCTGCCACCATTCTCGACTGCCTGAGCAAGGCTATGACCAGCAATGCGGACAATACCATCGTGAACCACACTGACGACAACGGCACGACGCACGACAATCTGGGATGGGACGAGCCTGTGGATTACTCTCCGCTCTACTCCGTCTGCGGAATGAACGCCGGCTATATGGTGACGAGGATGCTTTATGACAACCTGACGAACTTCAACGGCTGCGGCATCGAAGACCCGCGCGCCGACCACGTGATCCCTTGGGCGACATCAAGCAAGAGCGCCGACACGCCTGCGGAAATCAAGTGGAATGAAAACGGCACCTGGCGCCGCTCCCTCGGAGTGGACCTCCAGTCGAACATAATCTCCGCCGGCGGCCCTCTCCGGGCAAGCTTTGGTCCAAGTGCCTCCGCTGACAAGGATGGTATTCGCAATGGTAATTTCTTCTGGATCAACTCAAAGTCTGCGGACAGACTCGGCGATACCGTATATGTGGAGTGCACCTCCACATCAAAGGGCTATGCGGCGAAGAAAGACCTTCTCTACAGGAGGCTTGACGGCAATGATGGCTCGGCAGAGTCCGGAACGTTCTATACCAGAGTATCTTCTCCGACATACATCGGCACTTATATGGAAGCCTGCTTCATCAAGGCGGAGGTTCTCTTCCGTCAGGGCGACAAGTCCAGCGCTTACACGGCATACAGGGAAGGAGTCAAGGCTTCTATGGAGCTGATGAACGAGAAACTCAAGACTTGGGTTTCAGAAGATGCAGGCCTTAACAACTGTCCTTCATTCACACCTATGTCCCGGACTGATATCGACAACTATCTGGCGAAAGGAATCGGTACAGCGGCTGACATCACCCTCGGACATATTTTGACACAGAAGAGACTTGCACTGCATTTCTCAATGGAAATCTGGAATGATATGCGCCGCTATGATTTCAACAGCGAATACTTCTTCGGCTGGAAGATTGCCGCATACCACGACCTCAGCGCCGATGCGACGAAGGCCATCCCTGCAGGCAAGCAGTTCCGCCGCTGGGCACAGTGCTCGCACGAGACTAACTACAACACCGACAACCTCCAGGCCATCGGTAATCAGGTTCCGGGAGCTGATATGTCCTTTGTAAAGGACGGCAAGTCCTGCTGGAATCTCGCGGATGACGTATGGACCATCAATGTATGGTGGGATTCAGACCAGCAGTAAAATTTCTGCAATATAATGAAAGAGGGTGGCCCGAAGGTCACCCTCTTTTTATGTCCACTTCATTTCTTGCGGGTGGTTATGAGGATGACTCCGTTGGCACCGCGAAGGCCGTAGATGGATGTGGAGGAGGCATCCTTCAGCACTTCGATGCTCTCGACCATTGTCGGGGATATCTGGCTTATGTCCCTGACTTCGACTCCATCCACGAGTATGAGATGTTCGGTGCCGACATCATAGCCAGACCTCAATAAAAAACCTGATGCCGCCGGTCAATTATTCTTGTCAATCTCTTCGGCAGAAATCCCGGTGACTTCCGCAATAGTCTTGGCCGGAATATTTAAGGATT
>CAVKLO010000130.1:0-5404 GCA_963656985.1 Bulleidia sp.
CGACCGCTCCGCCGTAGTGGCCGGAGCGCACGTCCTTGTCGGGGCCGGTGACCTTGACTTCGAGATAGCTCAGGCCGCGCATTCCGCAGTTTATGGACGGGATGTTCTCGCCGAGCATCGTGGTGTCCGACACGAGGCAGACATCCGCTGCGAGCATTTCCTTATGGTCGCGTATCCACTGCGGGAGGGACGGGCTGCCGATCTCCTCCTCGCCCTCGAACATAAATTTCACGTTATGGCGTAGCTGTCCGCTGCGGAGCAGGTATTCGAAGGCCTTTATGTGCATAAAGAGCTGGCCCTTGTCGTCGTTCGCCCCCCGGCACCAGATGGCTTCGTCGTGAATTACCGGCTCGAACGGGTCGCTGTGCCACTTTTCGAGCGGCTCGGCCGGCTGCACGTCATAATGCCCGTAAACCAGGACCGTGCTAAGGGACGGGTCCGCTCTCTTGCACCCGAAGACGACCGGATTCCCCAAGGACGGATATACCCCGGCCTCGTCGGCACCCGCTTCGCGCAGAAGCTCCGCTATCCTTTCGGCGCAGCGCTGCATATCCGGCTTGTGTTCCGCTTTCGCGGAGATGGACGGGATTCTCAGGATGGAGAAAAGCTCCTCGAAGAATCTTTCTTTGTTCTTTTCGATGTATTCCTTCATAATGTTACAATTTACGTGGTCAATAAACTGCTTCGGTGAATCTTCAGTGATTCCCGGAAACACTTTCTCTTCTTTCTGACGCGGCCTTTCAGTGATTTTTGAAAAAAACTTTCTGAACTTGGCCCCGCAGGCTGCGAATATAAGGATAAATATCGTAACTTTGATGCGTTGCGGAGCTTGTTTTCGGGAATGGCGGAAAAATGTCACGACCTTCCCGTCAAGTAAAAAATAACAAACATATATTATGAAGAAAATTACACGACTCGTCTCCCTTGCGGCCTTATCGGCCCTCGGAGCGGCCGGCTGCGGCCAGACACAGGAAAGCAGCAACGAAAACGCTGTCATAGAGACTATTATGGCAAGACGCTCCATACGCAAGTATGCAGACCGCCCCGTCGAGCGGGAGAAGCTTCAGCAGATAGCCGTATGCGGAGTGAACGCTCCGAACGGAATGAACCGCCAGAACTGGGAGGTGCGCATCGTGGACAGCGCGGAGGCCATAGATTCCGTGACCGCCGTCTTCGCGGCGGCCAATCCCGAAATGGTGCAGCGCGACAAGGATTTCAAGAATATGTTCCGCAACGCTCCCGCAGTCATCGCCATCGCGGTTCCCGAGGGCGACAGCGGGCTTGACGTGGGGCTTATGGCGGAGAATATGATACTCGCCGCGCAGTCCCTCGGACTCGGCACCTGCTGTCTCGGAGGTCCCGTAGCATTTCTGGAGAGTTCTCCTGAAGCCGCGTGGTTCCTCGATGGCCTGCAGTTCAGCGAAGGCTACCGGCTCTGCCTTATGATAGCCGTAGGCTACCCGGACGAGAGTCCGCAGGCCAGGGAACGCGACCTCGGGAAGATACGGTTCGTAGAATGGGAATAATATATGGGAAGTATAAGGACACTGCTCGGAGCGCTTTATAAAGACGATCTCCGCGAAATCGGAAAGTCTCTGGGACTGAAGAAGTTCGGAATAGCCGAAAGGAAGGGTTCGATGGTGGAGGCTCTTGCCGGATTCATTCTGGCTCATCCCGAGGACTGGCTCCGCGAACTCACCGAAGTGGATCTCCGTCTGCTTAAGAAAGGAATCGAAGCCGGAAAGGACAAGCCGGTGAAACTGGATATACTCCCCATTCCGAGCGCTCTGGAGGGTATGTGCGCCATCGAGCTGAAGTTTACCGAGGATATGGGAAACTGCTTCGTAGTGGTTTCCGACGTTTACGACGCCATCAGGGGGAAGGTCGATGAGGTCATAGCCCTCAAGGAGGCCGACGGCAGCTTCCAGCTGGACAGGATGATACTGAGCATACTGAACATCTACGGAATGGTCCCGTTCAGGGTTTTTCTGGCCAGTCTCGATGATCTTCGCAGGGAGGCCGGCTTCAGACCGATTCTCTTCGAAGACCTCGCCCGTTCGGCCATTCTGATGATGTCCCGCGTAGCCTCCGGGAATCAGGTCTATCTGGCCACCCCTTATATGAACAATCCCGAGATGATACTGGGATTACGCAAGAAAAACCGCAGCTCCAAGGGATGCCGCTACGCGAAAATCGATGCCGGACGCGCTCTGGAAGTCGCGGAGCTTATGCCTTACGGGACTTACGGGGCCAAGTCCGAGGAGGGACGGGCGGTGCTCGATATGCTTCGCGCCCTCGGCTACACCGAGGAGGAGTGTATGGAGGAGCTTCACGACATCTGGCTGAACGCCCAGCTGCCGATGAAGGACACGGGCGCCGAGATGCTTTTCGGGGCGGTGGAGGACGTGGTGGACGCCATCGGAAAGTTCGACAGGTACGAGGACTGCATCAGAACCATCGCCGACTACGCGAATACCGTTCCCAAGTGGATTCTGCGCGGTTTCAGCGCGAACGAAGCCGGCACTCTCAGGGTGGACATACAGGTGGAGGAAAGCGCGGCGCAGGCTGAGGCCGACATCCCCGACTACCTCAGGAAAGGCCTGCCGCAGCCCGACACCGCCACGGACGTCTCGAAATACGGCATAGCCATCAAGCGTGTCGGACTCGGCGACCCTTGCCCCTGCGGCAGCGGACTCACCTACGGCCGCTGCCACGGCAAGCACGTGAACTGACGCGCAGCTCCGCATCGGACGGGAAGAATTGGACGGCGGAGCCGGACGGAATAAAAAAATTGGACGGCCTTGCAGCCGTCCAATTCCGTATTGCCCGCGCACGAGGCTTACTGAGCCTCGTCCTGGAATTTGAGGACAGGGTTTCGCGCCGCAGCGGTCTCGTCCGGACGGGAAATCGGAGCGTTATGAGGCGCTGAGTGCAGAATGTCAGGGTCCCGCGCGGCCTCGGCTGCGATCCTGTGCATAACGTCGATGAACTCGTCCAGAGTCTCCTTGCTCTCGGTCTCGGTAGGCTCGATCATAAGGGCCTGATGGAAGAGCAGCGGGAAGTAGATGGTAGGAGCGTGGAAGCCGAAGTCCAGCAGGCGTTTGGCCACATCGAGGGTGGTCGCGCCGGCTTTCCCGGTGGAGGAGCCGTCGTCGATGAGTCCGTCGAACACGAACTCGTGCTTGCAGACCGCCGGAATCGGGAGCTTGTAGGCGTCCTTGAGGCTTTCCTTTATATAGTTCGCGGCCAGAGTGGCGTAGCGTCCCGCGAGGCGGATGTTCTGACGGCCGAGCATAAGGATGTACGCGTATGCGCGGAGTATCACGCCGAAATTGCCCATAAAGCCGGACACCCGGCCCGACGAATTCTTGCCGGACTGCACGATATGGAAGGAACCGTCTTCGAGCTTGACCACGTGAGGCGTAGGAAGATATTCCAGCAGTCTTTCGGCCACGCCCACAGGGCCGCTTCCGGGACCTCCGCCGCCGTGAGGCGTCGAGAAAGTCTTGTGCAGGTTCAGGTGCATAATGTCGAAGCCCATATCCCCGGGACGTACCGCGCCCAGCAGCGGATTCATATTGGCCCCGTCGTAATAGAGCAGGCCTCCGCACTCGTGGACCAGAGAGGCGATCTTCGCGATCTCGCGCTCGAAAAGACCCAGAGTGTTGGGATTCGTCATCATAATGCCGGCTACATCAGGTCCCAGAAGAGGTTTCAGGTCCTCCACGTCCACCAGACCGGCGGCGTTCGACTTCACCTCCACTATCTCCAGACCGCAGACGGCCGCAGAAGCGGGATTCGTGCCGTGGGCGCTGTCCGGGACTATCACCTTGGTGCGGGCGAGGTCCCCTCTGGAGATATGGTACGAGCGCATAATCATAAGACCGGTGAGCTCGCCGTGGGCTCCGGCGCAAGGGTTGAAGGTGAAATACTTCATCCCGGTTATGGCCGCGAGCGACTTCTCCATATTATAGTACACTTCCAGAGCGCCCTGGACCGTGCTTTCGTCCTGAAGCGGATGAAGAGCCTGTAAGGCCGGCATAGCGGCAATCTCTTCATTTATCTTCGGGTTGTACTTCATAGTACAGCTTCCGAGCGGGTAGAAACCCGTGTCCACGCCGAAATTCATCTGGCTGAGGTTAGTGTAGTGGCGTACCACATCCACTTCGCTCACCTCCGGCAGAGCCGGAGCTTCGCCCCTGAGCAGATTCGCGGGAAGACCGAGTCCGGCCTTATCGCAGCAAGGCAGGGAATATGCGCATCTGCCCGGCTTGGAAAGTTCGAAAATGAGTCTGTCGTAATATCTCATAGCTATACCTCCTTCACTGCTTCGATAAGTGCATCCATTTCCTCGCGGGTCCGCTTCTCGGTGACGCAGAAGGACACATAGCCCTCCTCCGTCTGCAGGGCGGCGAAGAATCCGCGCTCACAGAGCTTCTGCTGCAGAGCCTTCACGTCCACCAGTGGCTTCAGAACGAACTCCTTCAGGAAAGGAGCGTCGAAGACCTTCTCGAACTTGCCCGTCGCAAGAAGAGCGTCATAGAGATAATGCGCGCCGGCGTAGGACAGTTCATTCACTTTCTTCATTCCGTCCGGCCCCATAAGAGAGATATATACGGTAACGAACAGGGCCATCAGAGACTCGTTCGAGCAGATGTTCGACGTAGCCTTTTCGCGGCGTATGTGCTGCTCGCGCGCCTGGAGGGTCAGGACGAAGCAGCGGCGTCCCTCGGCGTCGCGGGTCTCCCCCACGATACGCCCCGGGAGCTTGCGCATATAGTCCTTGCGGCAGGCCATAAAGCCCACATAAGGTCCGCCGTAGCAGAGCGGAATGCCCAGAGACTGTCCGTCGCCCACAGCCACATCGGCCCCCCACTCGGCGGCGGTCTTGAGAACCGCAGCTGCGGAAGGGTCTATGTACTCCACGAGCAATGCCTTGTGCGCGTGGACGGCCTCGGCGAAACCTTCGAGATCCTCCACGATGCCGTAGCGGTTTATGCCCGGAACGATGACGCCGGCGATGTCCTCATCGCCGAGGGCCTCCTCGAGAGCTTCGAGAGTGGTCTTGCCGTCCTTCTCGGGGATGAAGGCGATGCGTGTCCCGCAGTACTTGGCGTAGGTCTCCACTACGGAGATGACATTCGGAAGCAGGGTGCGCGAGAGCAGGACGGTGTTCTTCTTCCTCGCGCAGGCGACCGCCATACGCATAGCCTCGGCGGCGGCGGTAGGGCCGTCGTACATCGAAGCGTTGCTGACATCCAGCCCCGTGAGGGCGCAGACCATACTCTGGTACTCGAATATGTAACGGAGGGTTCCCTGCGAAATCTCGCACTGGTAAGGCGTGTAGGCGGTCAGGAACTCGCTTCTGGAAAGGATGTAAGGCACGACGGACGGCGTATAGTGG
>CAVKLO010000131.1:0-5303 GCA_963656985.1 Bulleidia sp.
GGTTATACTGTAACAGCAATCAATTGTCAGTTCTGGATGTAAGCAAGAATCCGGCACTGCAGTATTTGGAATGTGGCAGTAATAACCTGTCCTCTCTGGATGTGAGCAACAACCTGAAACTGCAGAGATTGTGGTGTTACAGCAATCGATTGTCCTCTCTGGATGTAAGCAAAAACTCAGAACTCGGGACCCTGCAGTGTAATGACAATCAATTGTTCTCTCTGGATGTAAGCAAAAACTCAGAACTCGAGATCCTACAGTGTCATCGCAATCAATTGTCCGCACTGGATGTAAGCTGCAACCCCGAACTGCAGAGATTCTCCTGTTACAGCAATCAATTGTCCTCTCTGGATGTAAGCAAGAATCCGAAACTGTTGACCCTTCAATGTTACTCAAACAGACTGACCTCGCTGGATGTCAGTGTCTGCACGCAGCTTAAGAATCTGGTCTGCCACGAAAACAGCCTGACATCGCTGAAATTAGGCCCGAACACAGTGCTGGGAACAGTTTACTGCTATACCAACAATCTCACCTCCCTTGACATTTCGAAGAACACCGGCCTCAAGCTGCTTTCAGCAGTATATAATCCGCTCAAGACCCTCTATATATACGAAGGCCAGCTGAGTGACATCCCGAACCTTTACCTCCCGGACGGTGTTAACGCCGTGGTCGGCTCCGAGCCGGACGGGGACGGGCAGTTCTCTGTAAGTCCGGCATCCTTCGACATCGACGGCGAGGAGCAGGACATCACTGTGACCGTCACCGCGTCGATGGAGTACTCGCTGAACTCCACCCCCGACTGGATAAGTCAGAAATCCGTCAGCTCCGGGACCTACACCTTCACGGTGAGCGAAAACAGCTCATCCTCCGCCAGAAGCGGCTCCATAGTCTTCCGGAACGTCAGCGGCTCAGCCCTTACCGTGACTGTCCGTCAGGGCATAAAGGCCTATACCTCTTCAGACTACAGCCAGGACGGCATCGTGACCAGGCTCCAGTCCTCCACCGTAGGCAAGGGGATAGACGTGGTCTTCGTGGGCGACGCATTCGCGGACAAGGACCAGGAACTTTTCCACAGATATGTGAATCTCGGTATGGAGGCCTTCTTCACCGAGGAACCGTTCCGTAGCACGCGGGAGCGATTCAACATCTACCGCATCGGGTCAGTCTCCAAGAACGGAATCATCACCCAGGAAGGGGGCGACACCAAGTTCTCGGCTGAGTTCACGGGCGGCACCGGCATAAAAGGCGCGGACGACGTCATCTTCGACTTCGTGAGGACAAATCTTCCGTCCGCGGACCTCACCAAGACCATTATCTTCGTGATAATAAACAAGGCCAGATATGCCGGCACCTGCTGGATGTACAGCAACAACCAGGCTATCTGCTATGTCCCTCTCTGCACCGGCGAGGAGGAATATGCACAGACCCTGAGGCACGAGGGCTGCGGCCACGGCTTCGGAAAGCTCGCGGACGAGTACGTGTCAGTCAGCACGGCCATCCCGCAGAGCGCGATAGACGAGCTGAACCAGTGGCGTCCGTTCGCCTACGGCTTCTATGAGAATGTGGATGTCACTTCCGACCCGGCCGCCATACTCTGGTCCGGATTCATCTCCGACACGAGGTACGCCGGCAAAGTGGGAGTCTATGAAGGCGGCTACACCTACGCCACCGGAGTCTACCGTCCTACCGAATACAGCATAATGCGCTACAACACAGGCGGTTTCAACGCTCCATCGCGCGAAGCCATCTACAAGAAGATAATGAGATTCTCCGAAGGAGACGCGTGGACCTACGACTACGAGACCTTCGTCGCGTTCGACGCACCTGCGAGAAGCGCGGCCGCAGTCTCCAGGGCTGCCGCCCAATGCGCGTCCGTGGACAAGTCCGCTTTCGTTCCTCTCGCGCCGCCTGTACTCGTGATGGTAGATTGACAATCACTTGTTCATCATCACGGAAATGAAGGCGAAGCTGTTTGCGGTTCTCACGCTTGCGCTGGGAATCAGTTTCATCTCCGGCGCCGGGAACGGAAGTTCCCGGCACTGGAGTTTCGAATCGAACGACTACGTCTATACGGACAGGGGCAGCTACGGCTCGAACAACTATCTCAAGCTCGACTGGACCCGCAGCCGCTTCCGGGCCGGGATACAGGCCGAATGGCATCCCCGGCCTCTGCTCGGCTATGACGAGGGGCTGAAGGGCTTCTCCCTGCCGGGCAAATTCATCCGTTATGACGGAGACAGATCCAACCTGACTCTCGGTGACTGGTACGACCAGTTCGGCACCGGCCTGCTTTTCCGCTCGTGGGAGGACCGTACCCTGGGTATGAACAATTCCATCGGAGGGGTGCGTGCGGAATACGCCTCGGACTGCTTCGCGGCCAAGGTCGTATGGGGTTTCCCGAAGCATCTGAGGGGCTACAGCGGCACCAGGATTCTCGGGGCGGAAGTGACGCTGATGCCGGTGGAGATATTGGGCGGAGCCCTCGGAATGCAGCTTTCTTTTCTGGAACGCTTCGAAAAGACGCTCCCCTACTATCTGGAGAAGGATTGGACGAAAGTCGAGGTGCCCCTGAACAACGCCTCCTGGTCGCTCGGAGCGGATTACTCCGCGGGCGCGTTCCACCTCAAGCTGGAGTATTGCGGGAAGCAGAGGGACTGGCACGACTTCACTGCGGGCGGTGTCGAGAGTCTCGCGCCGGGCAAGGCTTTCTATGTCGAGAGTGGGCTGTACGCGGGGAATTTCAGCGCGGCGGCCTCCTTCCGGCATCTGGACAATATGACGAACAAGGTTTTCCGCACGGACAGGACTTTCATTTCCAACACTTTGAACTACATCCCCGCCCTCTCGCTCCAGCACAGTTATATGCTCTGCACGCTGGAGCCTTACTACCCGAACTCGGACGGGGAGAACGCCTGGCAGCTGGATCTGATTTGCAACGCGGGCCGCCGGGGACGGCTGCATCTGAACTACAGCGAGGCCCACGGCTTGGGCAAGTACCACGCTCTGGGCAAGAACGCCCTGCTTTTCAGGGATGTAAGTCTCAAATATGAGCGCAAATGGAGCAGACGTCTGAAAAGCGTCTTTCTGCTGAATTTCCAGGAAAGCTCGCCTTCGCGGGGAGTGCACAGGATGACGCAGGTAAGGAACACGGTCGTGGCGGACCTGAGCTGCCGCTTTACGGAAAGTTTCTCGATGCGGGGCGAACTCCAGTATCTCTATAGCGCGGAAGGTGAGAAGGACTGGTGCGCAGCTCTTCTTGAGGCGAGCCTTACTTCCGGCTGGACTTTCTTCGCCAAGGATATGTATAACCACGGCTCCTCGGGGATTCATTACTGGCAGGGCGGCGTAAGCTACAGCAGGGGGCATTACCGCATCGGCGCCGCCTTCGGGAGGAACCGCGAGGGGATGGTCTGCTCGGGCGGAGTCTGCCGCTGGCAGCCGGGATTCACCGGAGGAAACCTTTCACTTTCCATCATTTTCTGACGGCTATGAGAAGACGACTGGCCACTTTTCTGTTTGCCGCAGTGCTGTCCTGTGTTTCTTTTGTGACGGTCAGTTCCTGCGAAGGCATACACATCGACTGGAAGGAATATATGATAGAACCCGAGCCGGAGCCTGAACCGGAACCGGAGCCTGAAGAGGTCGAGAACCGTGCGCTGGCCTTCTATTTCACGGGGGCGTGGTGCACGTATTGTCCGAATATGGCGGCGACCCTGAAAAAGGTGAACGAAAGGCTTTCAGGGCGGTTGATTACCATAAGCATCCATAAGAGCGACGCCTACAGCATCGGTTTTGAGAACGACTTCTGCAGGAAGTATTCTGTGGTCAGCTTCCCT
Source organism: Bulleidia sp. (assembly GCA_963656985.1). Taxonomy (GTDB): domain Bacteria; phylum Bacteroidota; class Bacteroidia; order Bacteroidales; family UBA932; genus Cryptobacteroides. The sequence goes on from CAVKLO010000131.1 coordinate 3,837, forward strand.
TCGGCGGTCTTCAATTTCGAGCCTACGATTTTTGGGAACAGCGAAACCATCATCTATGAGGCTCTGAGCCGTCATCTGGAATCGGTGGAGCAGCCCTGCGGGATAAGCGTCGCGCAGGATGCCGATGATCCCGGGAAGGTCGAAGCGAGCATAAGGATAGCAGGAAGCGGCCGCTACAGAATCTTCGCAGTCCTGATGCAGGACGGAATCAGGGGCTATCAGACCGGTAAGGGAGACGACTATGTCTTCGACAATGTGGTCCGGGAGCTTCTGACTTCGCCGGACGGGGACGGATTGGCCGCCTCCGACGGCGGCCCGACTCTCTCCGAGGGTGCCGCGGTAAGCTGGAGCGCGAGAGCGAAGTATGCCGGCGCAGCGGATTGCTATGTGACGGTCGCCGTCCTCAAGGAGAACGCCGAAGGCCGCTTCGTGCTGAACAACGCCGCCCGCTCGGCGCGGTAGGGCTGATTACAAGGGAGGAAAGATGCTTCGCTTTCTGATAGGTACGGTCGGATTTGCATCTTTGTAAAATATATTTTATAAATTTGCAAATCATATTTTACAAAATCGCATATGTTTGAGAGACAGCACTTACAGGTATTGAAATCCCGTATGTCCGAGCCGCGCAGGAGGATGCAGATCATAATGGGACCGCGCCAAGTCGGGAAATCCACCCTCGTGGGGCAGTTCGCGGAAAGCTCCTCCACTCCATACGATCTTTTTTCAGCCGATGGCGTGAACCGCTTCGACAAATCCTGGATTCCGGCTCATTGGCAGCAGGCGAGGATGAAAATGGACATCCATTCTGAGGATGAACACATCCTCATCATCGATGAAATTCAGAAAATCAAGGGCTGGAGCGAACAGGTCAAGAAAGAATGGGACGAGGACACCCGCAATCACCGCAATCTCAAAGTGATACTTCTCGGGTCATCGAGACTTCTGCTGCAGCAGGGGCTGGAAGAGTCGCTTGAGGGAAGGTTCGAGACCATCAGGATGGGCTACTGGGACTGGCGGGAGATGAAGCGGGCATTCGGCTTATCTATGGACGAATACATATTCTTCGGCGGTTTTCCGGGACTTGCTCCCGACATAAAGGATGAGGAACGCTGGCGGAATCTGATGGAAGACTCCATCATATCCCCTATCCTGAGCAGGGACATTCTTGAAATCGATGAGATACGTAATCCGGCTCTGCTCAGGCAGGTCTTTGAGCTGGCCTGCACAGAGTCGGCAAAAGAGTTGTCGCTCACCAAGATGCAGGGTACTATGAACAGCGGGACGGTGCCGACCATAAAATCTTATCTCGACATACTGAACAAGTCAATGACGGTATGTCCTCTGCAGAACTTCTCACCGTCGCCGATAAAAGAAAAACTCTCCGTGCCGAAGATGCAGGTCTTCAACAATGCTTTCCGCAACAGATACACCTCGTTCAGTTTCGAGCAGGCGCGTACTGATCCGGCC
>CAVKLO010000132.1:0-5292 GCA_963656985.1 Bulleidia sp.
GACGGTATCGACCCTGAGATCTTCTCGGGAATCGACAACAATACGTATCCGAGACCGCGTACTTATGTCCTTGGCGTCAAGTTCAACTTCTAAAACACGGCTCAAGTATGAAAAAGATTAAATATATTTCCCGGGCCATTGCGGTCCTGATGTTCGCGGGGACTGCAGTCTCCTGTGTGGGCGATCTCGATGTGACTCCTATCGATGAGAATACCGTACCTCCGGAGGAAGTCCTCGACACTCCTGCGGCATTCACGCAGCTTCTTGCGAAATGCTATCAGGGACTTGCCTGCTCGTCTTCCTACGGACAGGACGGAGATGCCGACATCGAGGGTATCGACGGCGGTTTCGGCCAGTATATGCGCGCCCTCTTCAACCTCGAGGAGCTCTCCACCGATGTTACGACCTGCTGCTGGAACGACGGCAATCTCTATGACATCCATCATATGACCTGGAATGCGGCGAACGAGTTCGTTTCGTCTATGTACTACCGCATCTTCTTCCAAATAGGCCTCTGCAACGAGTTCATCCGCCGTTCGAACGACACCAAGATCGACGGCTACACGAACAAGGCTGCGTATATCGCCGAGGCACGCGCCCTCAGGCTCCTCAGCTACTATCACGCCATCGACCTCTTCGGAAACGTTCCGTTCACCACGGAGGAGATGTCGGTAGGTTCCACCGCTCCGAAGCAGATTTCCAGAGGCGACCTCTTCGACTGGATGGTGACCGAGGCTGAAGCCCTCATAAACGGAAATGACCTCGCCGCCGCCGGCAAGAACGAGTACGGCCGCTGCGACAAGGGTATGGTTCAGATGATTCTCGCCAAACTCTACCTCAATGCCGAAATCTGGAAAGGCAGCGCTATGTATGACAAGGCTGCGACCCTCTGCGAGCAGATCATCGGCGAGTACAAGCTTCACACTGCATCTTCGGGCGTATATAGCGCCTGGCAGGAGCTCTTCTGCGCAGACAATCATCTCTGGACGGCGAACACCACCTATAACGGAGACGAAATCATCTTCGCCGTGGAGCAGGACGGTATCCAGATCCGCTCATACGGAGCCACCAACTTCATCGTATTCGCCTGCACAGGCGGTGTGATGGACGCGGGTTCCATAGGCATTTCATCCGGCTGGGGCGGTCTGTCGCTGACCGGTGCATTCACGAGCAAATTCGAGGACGGAGACCTCCGCGCCACTTTCTTCAAGAGCGCTGATTACGAACAGTATATCGACGCCATCCGCCGCGAGTCCGACTCCTGGTCGAACGGATGGAAATCGATGAAGTTCCTGAACAAGAACCACGATGGAAGCGCCGCTCAGGATATGACCTTCGTCGATACTGACTGGCCTGTGTTCCGCGTGGCTGACGCTTATCTTATGTACGCCGAATGTGCGGCCAGAGGAGCGGCTGACAAGACTAAAGGCCAGAATTACCTGAACGCCGTACGCGCAAGAGCCGGCGTGGGCAATCTCGACCTGACTCTGGACAACATCATCGATGAGCGCGGCCGTGAGCTCTATATGGAAGGCCATCGCCGCCAGGACCTCGTCCGCTTCGGTATGTACACCACCGACAAGTATCTCTGGGAGTTCAAGGGCGGCGTCCAGGCCGGAAAGGCGGTGGACAGCCACTTCAATCTCTATCCTATCACTTCCGGTGATCTCAATGCTAATGGAAATCTTACTCAGAACCCCGGATATTAACAGATTATGAGAAAGTTATCATATTTCGGCCTCTTTGCTGCGGTATCTCTTTTCGCAGCATCCTGCGCTATGGAAGAAGACCACGTGATCTTCGACCTGAACAAAGCTACGTCCCCGTCCATCACATCCATCCAGGGTGCGACGCTATCCTCCGACGGCGCTCCGGTCAGCTTTAATTTCAATCTGCCGGATTATCAGCTTGCGTCCGGAACCACCTACGCGCTCTTCGCCGGTGCGGACCAGGCACTTTCCGACCCTCAGAAGCTTTCCGCCACCATCGGTACGGACGGCACCGTCTCCATAAAGCAGTCCGACCTCAACTCCATGATCCTGAATCTGGGAGGCGAGGCAGAGAAGGAATTCACGCTTTATTTCCGTCTGAGCTCCTGGCTCGCGAATGACAAGGGCAACGCAGTGGAATCATCCCTGCTCTACTCGAACATCGTCTCCGCTACATTCATCCCTTACGATATGACAGTCCTCGACAAGGACATCTATCAGACCGTCTGGGTACAGGGCGACTACTGCGGATGGAGCCACGACAAGAGCCAGTTCCTCTATAATTACAGTAAGGACGGCAAAACCTTCTCGGGAGTAGTGGACTTCGCCGGCAAGGCTTCCGGCGGAATCAAGTTCACAGGAGCCGCATCCTGGGACAACTCCACCGGAAACTGGGGTTCCGAGGCTCAGGCTGAGGACGCTGAAGCGGGGAGCGTACAGCTCATAAACGGTGACGGCTCGAAGAACCTCGTCTGCTACAGCAAGCGCTTCTACAAATTCTCTATGGACAATACCACCCTGCTTCTCACCAAGGAATGGGGAGCGGACAAGATCGGAATCGTCGGCACCATAAACGGCTGGGCGGCTCCTGACGTGGAGATGAACTACAACGCCGATTACGTGCGTTTCTGGGCTGATGTCGAGATCGACGGCGACCAGGAGATCAAGTTCCGCGCCGATGAGGACTGGACTTGGAACTGGGGCACTGACGCCAAGTTTAACGGAGACAACATTAAAGTCTCCACCGGCAAGTACCGCGTTTATCTCGACCTGAACAAGGGTATCGTGGAACTGAACGAGAAGATGTACGGCCAGCAGGAGCCGTCCGCCTCGGGCGACGAACCTCAGCCGGACAAGCCTGCTTCCTGGTCTCTCATCGGAACTCTCTACGGCAGCAGCTGGGATTCCGACTTCGACCTTACCAACGTTTCCGGCGACATCTGGCAGATCCGCAGCGTCGAGATTACCGCGAGCGACGAGTTCAAGATCCGTGCAGACCACGACTGGACCAATAATGTCGGTGGCCCGGAGGCCAATTCCGAGAGTACCATCGACCCGTCCAACCCTTACGCCGTCTATAAGCCGGAACTCGGCAAGGCGTTCGCCACAGGTGACAAGAACATACAGGTGGGAGCCGCGGGAGTCTATGATGTCACTTTCGACTACGCGAACAGCACCATCCTCATCGAGGAACACAATGCCGCCTATGCACTCATAGGTGAAATCGACGGAGACAGCTGGAGCAAGGACGTGCTGATGACTCAGAACGGCGACATCTGGACAAGCCCTGTAGTGAACATCACCGGAGGCTTCAAGATCCGTTACGACTACTCCTGGGATGATGCGAACTGCTACGGAGCGCCGGCCGGCTTCACTCCTGTCATCGGGGAAGAGTTCACGGCGGAGCAGCCGGGAAGCAACATCACGGTTCCGGAGCCTGGCGACTACAAGGTAAGTTTCAACGCCGCCACCAAGGCTGTCACCATCGTGGCGGTAGCCTTCCCCGAGACGATGTATATGATCGGTCAGGACTTCGGAGGCTGGGACTGGAATTCCGACGGCATCGTAAGCCTTACTCCCGTACACAGCGGCGAGGGCCAGTTCTGGACAGTCCGCTACATCAAGGCCGGCGTAGGCTTCAAGTTCTGCTCGAAGAGAGAGTGGAACGGCGATTTCTGGGGTCTTGAGACCAATGACGGCTTCACCGAGCAGGGTGGCAACTGCGTTGTCGACAAGGACGGCCTCTACCTCATCCATATCGACCTCAAGAACGGTAAGGTTCACGTAGAGCCGGCCCGCATCTACGGTATCGGCGACTGTTTCGGCGGATGGAACGAGGGGATGGAGAACGCCCTCTTCACGAATGACGGACAGACCGCAAGCGCGAAACTCGCTGCCGACGGGCAGGTACGTATGTATGTGGCCTCCGGCATCGCCACCACGGACTGGTGGACCCGCGAGTTCATCATTCTGGACGGCAAGATTGTATATAGAGGCACGGGCGACGATCAGGAGAGAGTCGCCTGCAAGGCCGGACAGACGGTCACTCTCGATTTCAATGCCGGGACAGGCTCCATCAATTAGAGTCCGGACCCGTATCCTGTAAGCAGATGCGCCCGGCGCGCCCGGGCGCACCTGCTTTTTTTTTCATTCGGTGATGATGGAAAACAAGTTATTTTTCCGTAATCACCAAGCGGAAGTTGTTTTTCGGGAATCACTTATCGGCGATATCATATATCTTTGCGCGAAATGAAGTACAAGTCCTTATTTTTCTCCATTCTGCTGGCGGCGGCCTGCGCCCTCGCCTGCGGGAAACATAATCCCGTCGATCCTCTGCCGGCACCGGATGAAGAAATCCCCGGGCGCAGCGGCGCATCCGGAATCACATATCAGATTCTGGTCTATTCTTTCGCGGACAGCGACGCTGACGGCTGCGGAGACTTCAGGGGGATAGAAGAGAGACTGGACTACCTCAAGTCGCTCGGAGTTCAGGCCCTCTGGCTGTCGCCTATACACAAGGCCTCTTCCTATCACGGCTACGATGTCATCGACTACACGAGCGTCAACCCGGACTACGGCTCTGAGGCCGATTTTAAATCTCTTCTGAATGCAGCCCACTCCAAGGGCATAAAAATCTATCTGGACTACGTCCTGAACCACTCTTCGAAGGACAATCCCTGGTTTCTCGAAGCCAAATCTGACCCGGACAGCCAGTACAGGGACTACTACATCTTCTCCGACAACCCGCAGGAGGACATAAAGGAGGGGAAGATTCCGATGATTGCCACCGAAGGGGCTGCCGGCTATGATTCCGGACAGTGGTTCCCGGCCGTAAGCGGCGGAGCGTCGGTCGGCAAGGTCAGGTTCACCCTCTCGCTGGACTCTTCCGGGAAACCGTCCACTCTAACTCTGGACAAGGTGGAGGAAATCAGCAACAGCGGCCCGCGCAGCAGCGGCATCTATCTCTATTACGGCGATGGTCTGATGGAGCAGTTCTACACTGCCTCAGACCGCAAATGCACCCTTGCATTGGAGCTGGAAAGCTCCTGGGGAGTCCTCGTGCGCACATCCACGACCCAGTGGGATTCCTACAAGTATGGAGCTCCGTCAGGCAACAACCGTCTTTCGTGGGGACAGCCTCTCACTCTCTCCAACACCGATGCCCAGGACATCCTGCTTCCTGAGATGACCACCACTATGTACCATTCCCATTTCTGGACTTCCTGGTTCGCGGACCTGAATTACGGACCCGTTTCCACCTGCGAGACTTCTCCCGCCTTCACCGCGGTCTGCACTGCGGCGG
>CAVKLO010000133.1:0-363 GCA_963656985.1 Bulleidia sp.
AAGCTGCGGCTGAGCGTCACGTTGTCGATCTTCAGGAAGGAAGCGTCCTGGATATACATATCCGAGAAATACTGGGCGAATGTCCTGAAATTGTGTTCCTTGGCGGAAGAACTGCGGTTGCTCACGAAATTGTTGGCCCAGAGGTCCGTAAGAAGGTCTCCGTTCGAGGAGATGTTGTTATAGACGTAGTTGCCTACGTTCGCGTGGGCGCTCATCGCGACAGTCCACTGCTTGTAGTTGAGCTGGGTGTTGAAACCGAAGGTCCAGTCCGGAGCCGCCTTGTGGAAGCAGTATTTGTCATTGTCGTTGATCTTGCCGTCGCCGTTGCGGTCTACGTAAAGACCCTCGATAGGCTTGCCGTCA
>CAVKLO010000133.1:394-5272 GCA_963656985.1 Bulleidia sp.
CCCGTCTGGTGAACCTGGATGGTATTGCCGGTACCGCCGGAGATGCCTCCGGTGGTGATGCCGTAGTAGTCCTCACGTTCATCGTCAGTGGTAAGCTTGGTGATCTTCGTCTCGTTATATGAAGCGTTGAAGCCCAGAGTCCATCTCCAGTCCGTGGTCTGGACAGGGATGAGATTCATTTCGACTTCGATACCCTTGTTCGTGAGGTTGCCGATGTTCGCGTCGAGATAGTTCGAGAGGTTAGAGCCCGCAGCCACAGGAGTGCGGTTCAGGAGGTCCTTCGTGTCGCGCTTGTAAACATCCACGCTTGCGGTTACGCGGTCATTGAAGAACCCGAGGTCGAGACCGGCATTGTACGTAGTGGTGGTTTCCCACTTGAGGTCGGCATTGTAGCCCTTCGCGGTAATCGGGACTATGGTGGTATTGCCGAAGCTGTACATCGAAGCGTTCGTGTTATACACGTAAGTGGCAAGTGTCGGATAGTTTCCGGACTGCAGGTCCTGCTGACCTGTCTCACCCCAGCTGAGGCGGAGTTTCAGAGCGGAAACCGCATCGCCGTTCTGAAGGAAACCAAGCTTCGCGAAATTGTAGCTGAGGGCTACAGAAGGGAAGAGACCCCATTTGTTGTTCGAGAAGCGGGATGTTCCGTCGTTACGCAGCGTGGCGGTGAGGAGCAGGCGCTCGTTGAGGCTGTAGTTCAGACGTCCGAAGAAGGATACCAGATAGTATTCGGTCTTGAATGTATAAGGATTGCTGAGATAGTATCCTGTCTCGTCAGGCTTGGTGCCGTCGGCCTTGTACTTCTCGCTGTAGGTCTCATTGTAGAAGTGCTGCCAGGAGTAGCCGGCCATAAGATTCAGGTAGTGTCTTCCGAAGGTCTTGTCGAATTGGCCGTAGGCCTCGAGAGTGGTGTCCTGTTTGTTCTGGCTGTAGATGTTGTGCGAGCCGGAGCCGGACTCGGCCTTGGTGTGGAAACTCTGCTCGGTGAGCGGATCCACATCCACGGTGCCGTCGGATTTCGAGGCGTCGAGACCGAGGTTCAGGTTGAAGCTGAGGGCCTCGAAGCCGTGCACTTTGTAGTTGAACTGCGCGTTGCCGATGAAACGCTTGGCGTTAGAGATGTCGCGCTTGTCGTTCAGAAGGGCGAGAGGGTTCTGGCCCGCCATAGTGTTCGCGTTCGCGATGTCGGCGGTGCCGTAACCGTAGTTCCACCACCAGTAACCGTTCAGGCCGTTCGCGCTGCTGTCATATATGGGCTGGGTAGGGTCCATTCTGACAGCCGCGCCGATGGCGTCCTGATTTGCGAAACGGGTGTCCATATTCATACCCTTGCCGTTCAGGTTAATCGTGAGATGGTCGTCAAGAAGGGTAGGAGTGAGGTTTACGGAGAGGGTTTCGCGGAGGAGTTTTGAAGTTTTCAGCGTACCTTCCTGGCTGTGGAAGCCGAGGGATACGCGGTAAGGCATATGGAAGCTGCTTTTGCTTGACACGGTGCTGCCGGAGACGGAGATGTTCTCGTCATAGGTCTGTCCGAGCTGGTAGATTTCCTTCTGCCAGTCCGTGTTCTCAGATCCGAGAGCCGCGTAAGCTGCCCCGTCCTTGCCGATGTACCAGGCCATAAGGTCGCGCATCTCGTCACCGGTGAGCACGTCCACATACTTGGTGTTCTGGCTGAGGGAGGCCGTGAAGTCCGCGTCCACGTGTACGCCCTGCTGATACTTGGAACCCTTCTTCGTGGTGATCATAATGACGCCGTTCGAAGCGCGGCTTCCGAAGATGGCGGTAGCCGATGCGTCCTTGAGGACGGTGAAACTCTCGATGTCGTTAGGGTTCACGGACGAAAGCGCGTCCGAAACGCCGCTGATGCCCACTTCAGAAATAGGAAGGCCGTCGATTACCACGAGAGGGTTGTTGTTGGCTTTCAGTGAAGAGCCGCCGCGGATACGGACGGTGCTGGATGAACCCGGGGCACCGTCACCTGCGGTGACTACTACGCCCGCGGTCTTGCCCTGGAGCAGATCGGTAGGGGAAGTCACGACACCCTTGTTCAGCTGGTCAGCCTTCACGGCTGCCACGGAACCGGTCATATCGCTCTTTCTCACCGTACCGTAGCCGATGACCACCACTTCGTCGAGGAATTCGTTGTCCTCAGCAAGCGTGATGACGGCCGGCAGCTGTGAAGCCTTATAAGTCTGAGTGGTGTAGCCGACACAGCTGACTTCCACCAGCGCTTCAGCGGATGAAACTTTGAGGGCGAAGCGTCCATCGAGATCGGTAACTGTACCGTTGCTCGTTCCCGCTTCAATTACGGAAGCGCCGATGACCGGGCCTATCTGGTCCTGGACGGCGCCCTTCACCTCAAATCCGCTCTGCTGCGCGAATGCATTCACTGCAAGTGCAATGAAAGCAAGGATTGAAAGGATTCTTTTCATAAAGAATTTGGTTAATTAATAATTCGGTTATTTCTCTTTGATTATGGAAGTACTTGCCGCAGCCAGAATGAGCGCGGCGGCGGCCACGAGCATCATCGCCGCCTGGGAACCTCCCAGACATCTGAGGATGACCCCGCCCGAGGCGGCCGCCACTATCTGCGGCAGACAGATAGCACAGTTGAAAAGGCCGAGATAAGTCCCTATGTGGTCTCTCAACGCATTGGTCACTAAAGTGAAAGGCAGCGCGAGCATTGCTCCCCACGCGATGCCGATCAGCAGGAAGGAGATGAAGAGCAGATACCGGTCGCTTATGAAATATACTGAAGCGAAGCCGGCGGCTCCCAGCAGCAGGCTCACCAGATACGCCCTTTTAAGTGTGGAAAATCTCGGAATCACGAGGGCCCAGAGCATAGCACCCACCGCCTCGACGGCGAATAGGACTCCCACCCAGTTGCCTGCGGCCTGATACTCGGCCGAGGCCACGTCGGAAGTCTGCCAGCAGGTGGAGGCTATCGCTCCGTTCGTGTAGGTCCACAGCAGCAGGAATGCCGCCCAGCAGAAGAACTGCACGAGGCTGACAGTCCAGAAAGTGCGCGGAGCCTTGACCAGACACCTCAGAAAACTTGCGGGATCTTCATCACTCGGCTGTGTTTTATGGAACTCAGCATACTCCTTAGGAGGCATCTCCTTGACTCTCAGAAAAGTATAAAGCACGCAGAGTATGAGTACCGCCGCGCCGCAGTAGAAACTCCACTTCACGGAAGCGGGAATCATCCCGGAGGGGGCGGTATTGGCGATGCCAATCCAGGTGAAGAATATCGGGAAGAGGTAGCCTACGAGCGATCCGGCGTTGCAGAGAAAGCTCTGGATGGAGTAGGCGGTGCCCTTCTGCTCCTCGCTGACCATATCGCCGACCATCATCTTGAACGGCTGCATAGCCACGTTTATGGAGGTGTCGAGGAATATGAGCGAGAAAAGTCCGAACCACATCGCGGCGTTCAGTCCGAGGAATACGTAGGCGGTGCTCAGACCGAAGTTTCCGGCGTTGGGAAGAAGCAGCATCACGAGCACGGCCACTATGGCCCCGATGAGAAGATAAGGTTTTCTGCGTCCCATAGCGCACCAGGTGCGGTCAGACCATTTTCCGATGAGCGGCTGGACTATCATTCCCATAAGCGGCGGCAGTATCCAGAAGAAGCTGAGCTGATGGGGGTCGGCTCCGAGCGTGGCGAATATCCGGCTGATGTTCGCACTCTGAAGCGCGTATGCTATCTGAACTCCGAAGAAACCGAAGTTCAAGTCAAACATCTGTAGAAACGTCAAATTGCGGTTAGCCATTTTTATCGTTTTAGCGTATTCGTTCGCAAAAGTACGAAAATCTCCTCCCTTATTACACACGTGCGTGGACGAATTGCATCGTTTTTAAGACAGGTGGTTGTTTTTTTCGGATGAAATACCTACATTAGATGCTCAGAATATGGAGAAACAGTATAAGATAGATATCGCCATCATCAACGGCTTCGCGCTTCTGCACGCTCTTGTGGCCCTGTGCAGCCGCTTGGCCGGCATCCAGGACGACTTGATGCTGACGATGCTCACGATGCTGCTCGTGGTGATCATCTGTCTGCGCAGAGGCGTGAGCGCGAAGTTTATGGGGGTCTGCGTCATTGCCGTGAACATCTTCGGCTTCCTGCTCGGTATGGGCTGGGCCGCTCTTTTCCGGGAGTTAACGGACTACTCTCTGATCGTGAATCCCCTCTCCACTTTCATCACCACTGAAATCATCGGATGGGTGATTTACGGCTGCACTGCGGCCATCCGCCGCCGCGACGGCTTCCGTCCCAGCGACACTACCGGATTCAAGTGGCTGCTGGTCGCCATCGTTCTGATACTGTGTGCACGGCTCGCCATCATTCTGCTGTTCTCCGACCTGCTGAACAGTAATAATATAGCCCTTAACCTCATCATCGACTACATATTCAGCTGCGCCGTGCTCGTATATCTTGCCGCCAACGCCATCCATATAGACGCGAAAGCCCGCTCTGACCGCGAGCGCACCCGTCTGGCGCAGTACAGCTATATGAAGCTCAAGCAGCAGGTGAACCCGCATTTTCTCTTCAACAGCCTGAACATTCTGGACTGCCTGGTGAAGGACGCTCCGCGCGAAACCGCCTCGACCTACATTCACAAGCTCGCCGGAATGTACCGATATATGCTCCGCAGCGAAGATGAGACTCTGGTTTCGCTCCGCGACGAGATGGAGTTCGTAAGCAGATACGTGGATATGATGAAGCTGAGGTTCCCGGAGGGGCTCGCTATCGAGGAGGATATTCCGGAAGAGGCCTTGAGCCGCAGCGTGGTGCCCTGTTCGGTGCAGCTGCTGATAGAAAACGCGACGAAACATAACCGCATAAGCGCCGGGGAACCTCTGCACATCCGCATATCC
>CAVKLO010000134.1:0-5270 GCA_963656985.1 Bulleidia sp.
GCCATAATGCACAGGCCTTCGAAGAAGCTGTAATGCTCTCCTATGCCTCTGCATTCCCTTTCCGCCTTTATCTTTTCGCGGTCGAGGCGGGACATCACCACGCTCTCTCCGCGCTTTCCCATACCGTCGTAACGGCAGACCGCGCTTTCACCTCCGTGAACGGCAGCGTAATTCTCCTCCGAGTTCATTCCCAGGGGAGAGATTATGCTGTCGGAGACACATATCACTGTTCTACGGTCCATTTCTTCTTCCAATTCTCAAAAAACTCGGGGGCCGCCCAGAGAAGCCTGTTCTCCAGATCCGTGAACACCTGGACGCTGCGTCCCGTAGCGGCCATCACCCCTGTCTCCATATCCTTTATCTCATAGTCGAAGACCAGTTTGGCGGCATCGCAGGGGCGCCAAACGGCACTCACCGCCGCCTTGCGGCCGAAGGTCAGGGGATGGAGGAACTTCACGGATATGTCCACCAGCGGGACATAGCAGCCCGCCGCATAGATGTCCAGATATCCGAGTCCGTACTGCGCTCCAAAGGCTTCGCGGGCATCCTCGAAATACTTTATGTAGTTCCCGTGCCACACTATCTTCATCGAATCCACATCGCTGAAACGGATTTCGATTTCCTTTTCCGTCCTGAGTTCCCTGTACTGTGCCATATCACGCTTTCTCTATGTCGCTCAGGGCTATCTTCAGTCTTGATTCGGCTATGAGCTCGCCACCGGCCTTCACCGAGGCGTGCGCCATCACTATGTTGAAGACCTCCTCGATTACTTCCATAGTCGTTTCGACGGTCTCGCCCACAGCGGGAGTCCTGTATGCCCTGAAACTGTCGATGGCCCCGATGAAGCCGAGCTTCACCTTGCCTTCGCAGCCCCGGCTTATGTAGCCCATCCGCGCCGCGCAGGTCTGGGCGATATTCTCGTTCAGTCCGGACACGGAAAGACGCCCTCCGTCCACGAAGATATTGTCTTCGCGCACGGTGAGTACGGTCGTCACCCTGTCCTTCGTGAAAGAGGTCATTCTGTCCACCATCACGAAGGGCGGACGCTGAGGCAGCAGCTCCTGTATGTCGATGCATTCCGGTTCTGTCATTGCGGAATCTCCCAAAAATCATAATAGTTGAACCACTGGTGAGGATAGAGTCTCACCGTCTCCTCCAGTCTGTCGGCGAATTCCTGGGCAAGGGCCGCTATCCTCTGCCTGGCGGGCAGGGCGGCATCTGCTTCGAGCAGAAATTCGTAAACCTTGTAGGCCCCTCCCCTCTCCCGCATATTGAACACCGCGAGCAGAGGGACATCCTTCTGCGCGGCCAGCGAGAACGGACCCGCCGGAAAGAGGGCGTCGCTGCCGAAAAACCTGCACTTGACGCTTTTCTGCGAGCCGAAGAGCCTGTCTCCCGTCATACTCACCACTTCTCCCCTGTTCAGGGCCGCGTTCAGTTCGAAAAGGGCGGTCATCGTGCCGTCCATACGGATGAGGCTGATATTGTGCCGCCCCATAATGGAACTGCGGTATCTCATCATCACCTCGGTCTCGCCCGCATAGACCAGCCCGTTCACCTTTTTGCTTGAGGTCAGCAGGTATCCCGTCATCTCGAAACTGCCCACGTGCGAACTCAGCTGTACGAAGCCTCCTTCGCGGCTCATAAGTTCCGCGAAATGGTCGGGGTCGGAATTGATCAGGGTGAACTTGCGCCCGGCGTATGCCGCATACCTGTCTATGATGATCTTGCCAAAGCAGAAATGGTTCGCATAGACGCTGAAGAAGGATTTCAGATGAGAGTAGCCGAGCCTGCGGCGGAAGAAGCGGTAGGATGCGAGGTAGCCTTTGTGGCTGAAGAGCATATAAAAGGGCACCACCGCCGCCATCACCCCGTAGAAAACGCGCCTGTCCACGACTTTCATCATCGCGACAAGCGAACGTATCATCCAGGGAAGGCCGTCGCTGCGACCGCTCCAGACGGGTGCCTGAGCGGAAGGCTTGCCTTCCGGAGTATCGCTCTCCGCAAGCTCGCGCTTCGCGCCGACGCTCTCCTCCGGGCGCTCCGGCTGCCGCTTGTCCTTATGCTCCTCCATCCTCAGGGGTCCCTTCTATGCCGAAAGCTTCTGCTCCAGATAGTCGCAGAATTTGCTGAAAGTGGTGACTCCGGCCATCTCCTCGGCCTTGATCTTCACTCCGAAGTTCTTCTCGACGATGACCACGATGTCTATGAAGTCGAGGCTGTCTATTCCCAGGTCTTTCTTCAGAAGCGCGTCATCCGTGATTTTCACCTCGTCGATCTCCAGGTCCTCCACCATAAAATCGCGGACCTTCTTTTCTATCTCTTTTCTATCCATATTATATGTGTTACTATGAAGCTGTTTTGAGTCTGTTCCCGATTATTGCAGCTTCTTGATCTTGCAGACCATTATGCTGTGCCCCTGGCCGAGTCCGTCGTAAATCTTCTCGACTTCCATCCCGGCCTTCTTCACCAGGGCCTCCATAGCCTCGGAGTGATACATCTTGCTGTTCCCGTTCGCGATGGCCGTGAAATAGAGGCTTGTCATCGTGAGGCAGAGGGTGGCCGGCTCGAATCTCTGGCGGTCCCAGAAAGTCTCCATTATGTAGAGGCGGGTTCCGCCGTCCATAGCTTCCACGGCACGGCTGAGTATGCTGTAGATTTCATCCTCGGAGAAACAGTCCAGAAACTGGCTCATCCAGATGGCGTCAGGATGCTGTCCCTGAGGGAAACGGGCCTGCGGGTCCAGCAGATTGATGCCGTAGCCCTCGATTCTGTCCGCCCCCTTCTTCCCCGCCGTCTGCTCGCGCATCATCTTGCATTGCTGAGGCAGGTCGAGTATGGTCACCTTCACCTGAGGGTCATAATCCACGCAGCGCAGGGCCCAGCGGCCGGTGTTGCCGCCCACATCCATAAGAGTGCGGGTGCTGTGCTCGCCGAAGACTATCTTGAGGGCCTCGTCGAAAGAGTGGTCGGAGTAGAAATGGTCGAATCCGAACCAGCTTTTCTGCACCTGCTTCGGGAGCTGAGAAAGGGCCTCATATACCGTAGGCCAGTCGCCGAAGTGCCTCAGCCCGGCAGGCTTGCCTGTCTTCAGGGCCTCTTCGAGGTCGAACCAGCCGATGTAGTTCACATCGTGATTGAAGTCTATGTTCACTCTCGTGGCCGGATCGTTCAGAAGGAACCAGCCGGTCTTCGAAAGGGTGAAACGCTCGCTGTCCTTGTCCACCAGCACTGTCCCGATGGAGAGGGAAGCCTCCGTAAGGACTTTCACCGCATAGACGGAGAGCTTTGCAGCCTCGGCTATCTCTTCTTGTGTCAGACCTTGGTCGCTGTCGCGGAGAAGGTCGAGGATACCGAATTTCACCATCAGGCGGGAGGCCTGGAAGATGACGGGACCCCAGGCTATGAATTCCGCGAGTCTCTGGGCCTGACGTGCGTTGAGCTGTTCTTTTGTGTAAGTTTTTTCAAGGGCTGGTGACAGGTACATCTTATATTCTTTTGATTACGAGTGCGCTGTTCGTTCCTCCGAAGCCGAAGGAATTGGATAGAATCACGTTAAGTTTCTGCTCTCCGGTCTTCGCGGCTATGCGGAGTCTGGCCGAGTGTTCGTCCGGATTCTCGAAATTAATGTTCGGCGCGATGAAGTCACCGCGCAGCATAAGGATGGAATAGACCGTCTCGCTCGCTCCCGCCATCCAGCATTCGTGGCCGGTCATTGATTTGGTGGAGCTTATCCAGGCTTTGCGGCCTTCGAAGAGTCTGGCGAGGGCGATGGCCTCGAACATATCCCCCTGAGGAGTGGACGTGGCGTGGGCGTTTATATAGTCCACATCGTCTGCGGTGACTCCCGCATCTTTCAGGGCGCGGCTCATCGCAAGGCAGGACGCGTCCGAATTAGGCTGGGAGATGCCTCCCGAGCCGTTCGAGGAGAAGCCGTAGCCGCAGATCTCGGCGAGGATGGGCGCTCCTCTCTTCACCGCGTGCTCATAGTCTTCCAGCACGAGGGCGGCCGCTCCGCCGCTCGGCACGAGTCCGTCGCGGTCCCGGTCGAAAGGGCGGGAAGCCCCGGAGGGGTCGTCCACTCTGGTGGAAAAGGCCGAGAGGGCGTCGAAGGATGCCATAGAGTAATGGTTCACCTCCTGCGCTCCGCCGCACAGGACCACATCTTGAAGTCCCTGGCGGATAAGCATATAACCCAGACCTATGGCGTGGCTTCCGCTTGCGCAGGCGGCGCTTACCGTGAAGTTCGCGCCTCGCAGGTGGAAGATGGTGCTGATGTTCATATTCACGGTGGAGTTCATCGACTGGAAAATCAGCCCCGACCCCAGCATAGCCGAGTCCTTGTGCTGCTCCATCAGACGCGCTGTCTCGATGACCGGCACCGACGAGGAGTCGTTGCCGAAGATGACCCCCGCTTCATTCGCATAGAGATAGTCTTCATCTATCCCCGCTGCGGCGAACGCATCGCGCGATGCCATATATGCGTATTCAGCCTCTTCGGGCATCCCCGCTCTCTGACGGCGGTCCAGCAGTCCCTTCAGGACCGGACGCGGCACGATGCCGGTGAGCGGAGAACGGTAGCCGTACTCCTTGCGGATTTCCTCTATGCCGATGCCGGAGCGACCAGCGAAAAGCGAGTCCCTCACGGCATCAAGCGTCTGGCCCAGACACCCCCAGATGCCCATTCCGGTAACGACAACCCTTCTTTCTACCATTCTATGCTGAAGCGTATGCCGACACCCGACAGACTGTTTTCCTTCACGGTGCAGACGGAGCTGCTTGAGTAATCACAGTATTCCAGGCCGGAGACATATTTGCCGACAAGCGAAAGCGCGAAAGCGAATTTGCTTGAGGACGCGAAACGCAGGCCGAATCCCGCCTCACCGTATGCGCCCAGATCGTCTCCCACATAGGAGCCCAGACGTGCGGTGAACATAGGGGAAACCTTGGCGCGGCCGTTGAAGATATAACGGGTGGACGCGAAGACAGGCAGTATGGTGTATTCGTCGTTCCCCTCGATGCCGAAGCCGAGGCCGACATACACATTGTCCGAATAATATGCTCCGTGGGTCATCGACAGGGCGATGGATGTCGGAGAGCCGCTGAAATGGAAAGTGTTCTCCTGTTCCACCATCGCGGCGTAGCCGTGAGGTACGCGGATGGACTTCTGTGCGAAAGCTGTAGTCGCGAGCAGCGAAGCGGCCGCTGCGATAAGAATCATTTTTTTCATAATCGATCGGTTTAAAAGTAAATATTAATTAGTATTAAGT
>CAVKLO010000135.1:0-5260 GCA_963656985.1 Bulleidia sp.
ATGCGGGACGTGTGGACCGATGAGAACAGATTCCGCGCATTCCTCGAAGTCGAAATCCTCGCCTGCGAGGCCTGGAGCGAACTCGGAGTGATACCTCCCGGAGATGTCGAGAAAATCCGCAGCCGCGCCTCCTTCAGCCTGGAGCGCATCCGCGAGCTGGAGGAGCAGACCAGACACGATGTCGTAGCGTTCACCCGCGCGGTCAGCGAAAGCCTCGGAGAGGAGCGCAAGTGGATTCACTACGGCCTTACGTCCACCGATGTGGTGGACACGGCCAATGCCTGCCTGCTGAAGCAGGCCAATTCCATACTGCTCAAGGATATGGAGGATTTTCTGGAGACCCTGCGCCGCAGAGCCCTGGAATTCAAGGACACTCCCTGCATCGGCCGCACGCACGGAATCCACGCCGACATCACCTCCTTCGGACTCAAATGGGCCCTCTGGTACGAGGAGATGAAACGCAACATCCACCGCTTCCGGGAAGCCGCCGCCGGAGTGGAGGCCGGAAAAATGAGCGGGGCCGTAGGCAATTTCGCGAACATCCCGCCTTTCATCCAGGACTATGTCTGCAAGCAGCTCGGGATAGCGTCCGCCGACATCTCCACCCAGATTCTTCAGCGCGACCGCCACGCCTGGTACATAGCCACCCTCGCCGTCACGGCCTCAACCCTGGAACAGATGGCCTTCGAAGTCAGGAACCTTCAGCGCACGGAAATCCGGGAAGCGGAGGAAGCCTTCTCCTCCGGGCAGAAGGGATCCAGCGCGATGCCGCACAAGCGCAACCCCGTAGGAAGCGAAAACATCTGCGGCTGCGCCCGCGTGATGAGGGGCTATATTAGCGCGGCCTGCGAGAACGTGGCTCTCTGGCACGAAAGGGACATATCCCATTCCTCATCGGAAAGAATCATACTCCCCGACGCCACGGAACTTCTGGACTATATGCTCTGCCGCCTCCGGGGGATACTGGAGAATCTGAAGGTGTATCCGGAGAATATGCTCGAGAACATCGGACGCACACGGGGGGTCATCTTCTCCCAGAGGGTTATGAACGCCCTGATTTCCAAGGGCCTGTCCAGAGAGGAGGCCTACGACACCGTCCAGCCCGTAGCGATGCGTGCCTGGAGCGGCGGAGAGGATTTCCTGACGCTGCTCGCCTCAGACGCGAAGATATGCGCTCTTCTGGATAAAAAAGAACTCGAGAGCTGTTTCACCCTCGAGTACTATTTCCGGAACGTGGACTATATCTACTCCCGCACAGGGATCATCTGAGCACTATCTCCTTTCTGTCCGGACCCACGGAGATGATCCGCACCGGACAGCGGGTCTCCTTCTCTATGAAGGAAACATAGTCTTTCAGTTCCTGCGGGAAAGCCTCGTAATCGCGTACTCCGCAGATATCCTTCTTCCAGCCCCTGAACTCGGTATAGACCGGAGTCACCTCGTCGCATTCGTAAGGGAAGTGGTCCACGGTGCGGCCCGCGACGCTGTACGCTGTGGCCACCTTTATGACATCGAAGTCATTTAGCACGTCGGCCTTCATCATAATGAGCTCTTTCACGCCGCTGCTCATAACGGCATATTTCAGAGCCACCATATCCAGCCAGCCGCAGCGGCGCGGACGGCCTGTGGTAGCCCCGAACTCGTGCCCTGTCTGACGCAGGCGCTCCCCCGTCTCGTCGGAAAGTTCGGTAGGGAACGGCCCGCCGCCCACTCTGGTGCAGTAAGCCTTGAATATGCCCATAACCTTGCCCACTCTGGACGGAGCTATGCCCAGTCCCGTGCAGACTCCGGCGGCCATAGTGTTCGAGGAGGTCACGAACGGATAGGTTCCGAAATCGATGTCCAGCATCGAACCCTGGGCCCCTTCGGCGAGGACAGGGACATCATCGTCCAGATAGGAGTTTATGACGAATTCGCTGTCGATGAAGCGGAAGCGCTTCATCTCCTCCACAGCTCTCATCCAGACACTTTCGTACTCCGAAATATCGTAGCTGTAGTCGTACTGGGAGAGCAGGCCGTAATGCTTCAGCTTCAGGGCCTCGTATTTTTTCTGAAAATCCTTCGAGAGCAAATCTCCCACACGGAGGCCGTTGCGGCCCGTCTTGTCCATATAGGCCGGCCCTATGCCTTTCAGCGTGGAGCCTATCTTGGACTTGCCTTTGGCCGCCTCGCTGGCGGCGTCCAGAACCCTGTGGGTGGGGAGTATAAGCTGAGTCCTCTTCGAAATCTGAAGCCGTCCGCTGATGTCCCCGGCCTTTTCCTCGATGGCCTTTATCTCGTCCATAAGGATGACCGGGTCGAGGACTACTCCGTTTCCGATGATGTTCATCGAGTCCCGGCGGAAGATGCCCGAAGGCACGGTATGCAGCACGAAGCCGTCCCCATCGAATTTCAGGGAATGGCCCGCGTTGGGACCGCCCTGAAAGCGGGCGATCACCTTGTAGCCGGGGGTCAGCACATCGACCACCTTTCCTTTACCCTCGTCTCCCCACTGGAGTCCGAGAACAACATCAAGTTTAGACATATTTTAAAAGCTGTATTTCAGCATAAGCTGCACGCGGTGATTCGTCACCCAATGCAGGTCTTGATTATAGAGGGCGCAGCCCTTGTCCAGATACAGGTCCGGATGAGCGGAATCATACTTTCCGTACTGCACGGAAGTGATTTCATATTCGACGGCCGCCGTCACCTTTCCGAAGTTGCGTATGAGCGTAGGGGTGAGCCTGTACATCGAATTCATATTCACGAAGCTGTTCTTGCTGAAGTAGATGTGGGCACCGTTCGCGATATCCTCGGAAGTTCCGAAATTCTTCGCGTAGCCCGCGAAGAGCACGGCCTGCCAGTCCTTACCGTAAGAAAGGCTTATCCAACTGGAAGAATTGCGCGTAGGAGCATAGTCCCCGTCCGTGGTGAGGGCATAGCCGCCGTTCAGATTCACGTGCTCTCCCGCCTGCGCATAGAGGGTCTTGAGCTTCGCGGAGAAGAGTCCTTTACTGTACTGGGCGTAGAAGAAAGGAGACAGGGCGTTCATCCTGACATTGTCATCCTGTACCGGGATGATGCTGAGGAAGTCAATTCCGGCACGGACGAGACCGCTCTTCCACTTGTAGTTCAGCCCCGCGTAGAGTTCAGGGATTCCGCTGTACTTGATATAGTTCGCGCTGGCTCCCTCGGGACCGGCGGAAGTATATTGCTGCTGCCAGACGGCCGCTGCGGTGAGGGACCAGGAGGAGGTCTTGTCCCCTCCGAGATTCCAGTCGAGCTGGGCCAGAGGAGTGCGGCTGAACGGGCCGAAAGGAGCGCCGGTGTTCAGGGAAATCACATCCGGCATATCGGCCGCCATAGGATGCCAGGCCTGGCCGACCTTGAGGGAGGCATTCTGCCAGCCGAGGGTCATATAGGCCTGACGGAGACGGAGCGTCGCCGTGCCGGTGACTCCGGAGACTCCGCTGTAGAAGTCGGTCTCGATCTTGGCCCCGACCTTCACGCCTTTATACTCGTAGCCGCTGACATTCACGCCGAGGCGAGAAGTGATGGCCGAGAAATGCCAGGTGGCTGCATCGTTGTCATTGTCGAGCGGCAGGTAGGAGAAGAGGTCCGCAGTGAGGGCCTTCGTCTCGTGGCTGTCCACGTGTGCGTAGTTGCGGATGAATCCGTAGATGGATATCTGCGCCTGCTGCGCAGAAGCGCTGCCCGCGCAGAGGACTGTCAGGGCAGCGGCTGTCAAAAATTTATGGTTCATATCAGAACGGGAATATCTTGGTTAGCCAGAAATATCCGAGGATGAAACCTACCACACCGATGATGATGCCGACCTTGGCCATATCCTTGGTCTGTACCAGACCCGTGGAAGCCGCGATGGCGTTCGGAGGCGTGGAGATAGGGAAGAGCATAGCGATGGACGCGCAGACCGCCACGAAGATGATCATCGCGTGAGTGCCGCCGAGGGCGACGAACGCGGCGTTGTTCGCCGCAGCGGGATCGGCCATACCCATAGCCACCACGATGAGGATAGGGATGACGAGGGCCGCGGTCGCGGAGTTGCTGATGAAGTTGCTGAGGAAGTAGGTGACGAAACCTGCCACCAGGATCACGAGAACCACCGACATCGAGCCGAACGGAATGGCCTCGATGAGAACCTTGGCAAGTCCTGTACCCTGGAGGTCGGTGCCGAGGGCGAAGCCTCCGGCGACGAGCCAGAGCACGCTCCAATTAATTTCCTTTATGTCATCCTTGCCGAAGATGCCCGTGCAGGTGAATACCGCGAGAGGTATGAGGGCGACGATGTTCGAGTTTATGCCCGTAAGCTGCTCGGTAGCCCAGAGCAGGATGGTCAGACCGAAGGTGATCCATACCGTGTAGGTCTGCCAGTCATTCTTTCTCTTGTTTTCCGGAATCTCGAGGACGAGCTTCTTGGTCTTGAACGGGAAGAAGAGCAGCAACAGAACCCAGGCGAAAAGAATCATCACGATCACGTAAGGGACCATTCTGAAGGCCCATTCCGCAAAGCTTACATCCACGCCGGCCTGACTGAGGAACTTGACCGCTGTGGCGTTAGGAGGAGTTCCGATAGGGGTGCCCATACCTCCGAGGTTCGCCGCTATAGGGATGGAGAGGGCGAGACCGATCTTACCCTTGTCGTCGTTCGGCAGGACTGCCAGCACCGGAGCGAGGAAAGCGAGCATCATAGCTGCGGTGGCGGTGTTGCTCATAAACATCGAGAAGACGCTGATGATGATGAGGAAACCGAGCAGCACCATCTTCGGCTTGGTGCCGAAAGGCTTCAGAAGCGTACGTGCGAGGGTTACGTCCAGACCGTATTTGGTGGCCATAATCGCGAGCACGAAACCGCCGAGGAACAGCATCACTACAGGGTCGGCGAAAGAGGCCATAATGTCCTTGTAAGGGACCAGGGTTCCGTACTCCGGCTTGCACAGGAATGCGAGTCCCTTGTTCGAGACGGTGAGCAGGGAGATTACGATGATGAGGACGGAGGTGGTCCAGTTAGGAATGACCTCGAATATCCACATCAGGGCCGCGAAAGCGAAGATAGCGATAACACGCTGCTGGGAAACGGTGAGAGCGTCGATGCCGTAGAAACTTACAGGCACGGCCCACAGGAAGACCGTGATGAGAAGTATCAGCGGCAGAATCACGCAGAACTTCACGTTCAGTTTTTTTGTTGCCATTATAATAATCTGATTAGAATTTATCGTTTTGCTAAGAAACCTTAAAAGACAAATCTGAAGCAGCTTATTCT
>CAVKLO010000136.1:0-5220 GCA_963656985.1 Bulleidia sp.
GTGCCGCTCTCGCTGAACCTTTCGAGGCAGAAGCACATCATTATGATCTCGGGGCCTAACGCAGGCGGCAAGTCAGTGTGTCTGAAGACCGTGGGCCTGCTGCAGTATATGTTCCAGTGGGGCCTGCTGATTCCGACCTCGGAGACCTCCGAACTACCGGTCTTCGACCGCATCTGCGTGAGCATCGGAGATGACCAGTCGATAGACAACGACCTGAGCACCTACAGCTCTTTCCTCGCGGATATGAGGGAGATGTTGGCCGTGGCCACGGCCGATTCGCTGGTGCTCATCGACGAGTTCGGCTCGGGTACGGAACCTGCGGCCGGAGGGTCCATCGCGGAAGCGATATTGGCGGAACTCGACCGCAGAGGCACTTACGGAGTCATAACCACGCACTACACTCAGCTGAAGCTCTATGCCTCCTCGGCGGAGACGGGCGTGGTGAACGCCGCGATGCTCTTCGATGCGCAGAACATACAGCCGCTCTTCCGTCTGGAGATGGGACTGCCGGGAAACTCGTTCGCATTCGAGCTGGCGCGCAAGATGGGTCTGCCGGAGGCTATCGTGCACGATGCGGAGACACGCGCGGGCGAAGAGTTCGTGGGCATAGAGAGGAATCTGCGCAAGATCGCGCGCAACCGCCGGGCCCTGGACGAGAAGCTGGAGAAGATAAAGAACACCGACCGCACGCTGGAGAGCATCACCGACCGCTACCGGAAGGAGCTGGAGGGCATACAGAAAGAGAAAAAGGGCATTCTGGACCAGGCGCGCAAGGAGGCGGAGGAGATAGTCCGCAACGCCAACAAGCAGGTGGAGAACACCATACGCAGCATCAAGGAGTCGCAGGCCGACAAGAGCGAGACCCAGCAGGCACGCAAGCAGCTGCAGGCTTTCGTGGCCGGTCTCGGCCAATTCAAAGAGCAGGAAGCCAAGGAGAAGGACGAGTACATAGAGGAGCGTCTGCGCAAGATCGAGGAGCGGCGGCAGCGTGAGCAGAAGCGCAAGGCTCAGAGGGCCGGAGAGCGGCAGCGGCAGGAGATGGAACAGGCCGAGGAGCAGCGCAGGCGTATGGAGGCTTTCCGCAACGCTCCGCTGAAAGTCGGCGAGAAAGTCCGGATAAAGGACAACGGTATGGTCGGCGAAGTGACCAAGGTCAGCGCCAAGGCCGTGACTCTCACCGTCGGCAACATCAGCACGAAGCTCTCCTCCGACAGGGTCGAGCGGATTTCGTCAAATGAGTACAAGGCGGCCGCGAAAGAGTTTTCGCATCCGCCAATCCTGAAGACTGATGAGAGCATCACCGCACGGAAGCTGAATTTCAAGATGGAGCTTGATGTGCGCGGGCAGAGGCTCGGCGATGCTCTGGACATAGTCACGCACTATATAGATGATGCTCTTATGCTGAGCGTCCCGTCCGTGAGGATCATTCACGGGAAGGGCACGGGAGTCCTGAGGGACGAGATTCAGAAGTATCTGAAAACGGTTCCGGGAGTGGCTTCGGCGGCGGACGAGCATATCCAATTCGGCGGAAGCGGGGTGACGGTGGTCACTTTCGACTGACGCTCTTGAGAAGAAGGCGCGACGGGGAGATGTGTGTGGGGAGGATTGGACGTCGGAGACGTCCGGAATGGAGAAAAAGACTTGGATTATGAAGAATCGGAGGAGAAAACTTGGAGATGCGGGGGAGGCGCTTGCGTGCGAGCACCTGCTGGCGCTGGGGCACACGGTGCTGGAGAGAAACTGGATGTACGCGCATCTGGAAGTGGACATCATCACGCTCGCCGGCGACGGACTGCATTTCGTGGAGGTGAAGACGCGCACGGCACCCTCGGGCGCGGAACCGGAGGAGAGCGTGGGGCTGGCGAAGCAGAGGAAACTGGTCGCGGCGGCGGAAGCTTTCGTCCACAGGAGGGGAAATGAGGCGCTCCGGGAGAATCGGGACCTGCATTTCGATGTGTTTAGTGTGATTTTTGAAAGAGAAAGCGTCCGGGTCAGGTATATACCCGAGGCCTTTATACCTATATTTTATTCGATCTGAACCACGTGATCATATGAATGAACATCAATACTGCGTCATCCTCGCCGGGGGCAAGGGAGCCAGATTCTGGCCGGTCAGCAGGAAGGCCAAACCTAAACAGTTCCTTTCTTTCGCTCCGAAAGGAAAGACTTTTCTCAGAATGACTTATGAGCGTTTCCTCGGCATCGTGCCGCAGGAGAACATCTTAGTGGTCTCGCTCACGCGCTACCGCGATGAGGTGAAGCGGCAGATTCCGGAACTCTGCGAGGAGAATCTTCTGCTGGAGCCTCATAGCCGCAACACCGCTCCCTGCATCGCTTTCGCTACGGCGGAAATTCTGCGCAGAGACCCGCAGGGGGTCTTCGTGGTGACTCCGTCGGATCTGCTGATCTTCGACCGGGAGGCTTTCGGTGCAGCTATAGGAAAGTCTCTCGACTACGCCGCCGGGCACGACTCGCTCGTCGCTCTGGGAGTGGTTCCGAGCCGGCCCGACACGAATTTCGGCTACATACAGGCGGAAGGCGGCACTTCGGCGGCCAGCAGCGGGCAGATAACGGGCATCAAGACTTTCACGGAAAAGCCGGACGCGGAGCTGGCGGAAGTGTTCGTCAGCAGCGGGGAGTTCCTCTGGAACGCGGGCATTTTCATCTGGCAGGCCAAGGTGATAAAGGAAGAGCTGGAGAAGTATTGTCCGGAAATCATAGACAGCTTCGAGGACTGGGGCAAGGTGTGCGGAACTGCTGCGGAAGAGGCTTTTCTGGAGAACATCTATTCAGCCTGCAAGAGGGATTCCATCGACTACACGGTGATGGAGCGCACGGACAGGGCCTGCGTATGCCCGGTGAAGTTCACCTGGGACGATATCGGAAACTGGGACACCTTCTATAAATATATAGAGGAGAAGGATGAGAACGGCAACGCCGTCTCGGTGGACAGCACGCTGCTTCGGGACACCTCCGACTGCATCATCTATTCCAACGGCAAGCGCAAGCTCATCGCCGTGAGCGGTCTGAAGCATTACGCCGTCATCGATACCGGCGACATCCTTATGATCTGCCCGCGCGATGACAGACGGCTGAAGGAAATCACATCGAACATCGGCCTGCCGGACTACGAGGAGTTCAGGTAGGGGCGGGGTGCCGGGTTATATCTCAGCTATCCGGTAGGGCCTGGCCACTACAGCCCCGAAGATGCCGACTCCGCCTTCGATATTTGTGACCATATTCTTGGTTTTATATACCTCAGTCAGGTTATTGTCCAGCCTGCCGAGGCTGACATATACTTCCCTTAAGTATCTGTCATACTCCCCGGACAAGGACCTCACGTAGAATGTCGGTATAAACCTTATCGCGTTAATGCAGTTTTGGGAGGCGCACAGCAGGAAGCTTCTTTCAGAATGCATACCTGTTTTCTTTTTCTCTCCAAGCCTGACATTGCTGAAGTCAGCGGGTATGTCCATTCGGATAAAACCGGAGTAAACCGGCAGATTCGGGTAATTGTTTATGAAGATTCGGGCGGTGGCAGATACTCTGGTCGGGTCATCGTCCGGATATCCGACTATGTTCAGGAGTTCTGCGGACGACCATTGGGTAAGATTAAAGCTGTCCGCCAAAATATTGTCCGTCGTGAGATATGAACAGAAGGGGGTGAAAAGGTTCTCATCGTAGCGGATGCCGCGATTCTCCCGTGTATATGACAGCACATCCACGTAACTGATATATTTGTTCGACGCATAGACCCAATAATGCCCGGGAGAATGAAACTCGTATGAGTCCACATAGCCCATACGCTCATCCTCATAGCCATAAACGACCAATTCAAAATCATCCGGCATAGCCGTACAGGCCTTGACAGGGCTTCTGCCGGATATAGGAATGTATAATTCGTAGTCCGTTGACGGCTCGGCAGCATAATCGGCCTCCCAGACATAATCGCTTTTCTGGACGAATGCAGCCACAACTTCCGTATAAGTCGTCTCCCCTTTCTTGTTTTTCCGCACCCTCAACAGCTGTGGTTCCGCTCCCTCCACCGGCGCATACTCCTCATCGGATATTCCTTTCACGTATCTCAAGTCCAGCGTCTGGACAGGATGCTCCGTCAGTACACAATGAACCGCAACGGGCAAATCCGCCTGCTGAGGGTCCATCTGAATCGTCTCCACGCACCCTGACGCCGCCATCGCCCAAACCACAGATAAAAGCTTTTTCATAATCCCTGACTTGTTTCTATGCCACATTGAACGAGAACTCTATGTCGCCGAAAAGGAACTCCATCGATGTCCTATATTCTGTGATTTTCCCGTTTTTTACATTGATGAACAATAGCAGGATTCGTTCATTGTACGCATCATTGACATTCGGAGTCGTATCAATCCTGATTAACCACGCATCAAAACCCGGAGTCGTGTAACTTTCTGTCACATTACCGTCAGCATCTCTTTTCTGCGGAATGACTGTTGAAGCCTTGACTATGTCTTTAGTAATCACATAGTGGCTATATTTCCGAGTATATTTTTGGGCTACAACAAGAGCATCTTCCCGGGAAAGGGGGTAAGATACCCGGCTGTCATCTGTACACGCAAGACAGATAGCTGCTGCAAGAATCAGTATAAAGGTTTTTTTCATATCTTTTATATTTAGTAGTGGTCAAAATTTGATTTGCCAGCTGACGGACGGCATTATCGGAATAAGGGATATCTTTTTCCACTCCTTCGTCACGGAATCATATGTTATCGCGAAGGGGTTATGTCTGTTCAGAACATTGAATATGCCGATGCTTAGGGTCTGGGGGTATCGCGTATGCAGGTCCAGGAAACAGCCGATGTCCCATCTGACATAGTCCGGCAAGCGGTAATTGTTGATGGATGTGTAATAGTTCACCGGTGTTTCATCCATCGTTTCACCCCACGTCCAGCAAAGCTGCCTCCCGGCCGCGACCGTCTCCCGATTACCGGACTGGTAAGTGAAGGATGTCTGAAAACCTATGTCCCTCCGGACTCCTCTATGCAATTTACAGGTCAGATTCGCATTCAGAATATGGGTTCTGTCGAATTTTGCGGGGAAAGAACGCCCATCGTTTATGTTTTCGAAAACCCTGTCCGTTCTGGATCCGGTGTAGGCCACCCTGTATCTCAGCACGTCCCCGTTCTTTTCATATAGAAATTCTACGCCTCTGGAGCTTCCCTTCCCTACATCTATATTTTC
>CAVKLO010000137.1:0-5217 GCA_963656985.1 Bulleidia sp.
GCAGTACAAAGGTACGGTGATAGCCGTCACTCACGACCGTTATTTCCTCGACAACGTGGCGGGATGGATTCTGGAGCTCGACAGGGGAGAGGGCATACCGTGGAAGGGCAACTATTCTTCCTGGCTGGAGCAGAAGAGCCTGCGTCTGGCTCAGGAGGAGAAACAGGAGAGCAAGCGCCGCAAGACTCTGGAACGTGAGCTGGAATGGGTCAGGATGGCCCCGAAGGCCCGTCAGGCGAAGCAGAAGGCCCGTCTGGGAGCCTATGAGAAGATGGCTTCGGCGGACACTAAGGAGAAGGAGTCGAGGCTCGAAATCTATATTCCGAACGGCCCGCATCTGGGAAACAAGGTCATAGAGTTCCACGACGTGAGCAAGTCCTATGGAGACAAGCTGCTCTTCGAGCACCTGGACTTCGTCCTGCCTCCGGCCGGAATCGTGGGCGTAATCGGACCGAACGGAGCGGGAAAGACCACGCTCTTCCGCCTGATAATGGGTCTGGAAAAGCCCGACGGCGGCAGCATCGAGATAGGCGAGACCGCGAAAATATCCTATGTGGACCAGCAGCACCGGAGCATAGACCCGAACCTTACAGTGTACGAGACCATCGCGGGGAATTCCGAGTGGGTCCGTCTGGGAGGCCGGGACATAAACGCGCGCTCCTGGGTGAGCCGCTTCAATTTCTCCGGAGCCGATCAGGAGAAGCTCTGCGGAGTGCTCTCCGGCGGCGAGCGGAACCGTCTGCATCTGGCCCTCACGCTTAAGGACGAGGGCAATGTGCTGCTGCTCGACGAGCCTACGAACGATGTGGACGTGAACACGATACGTGCTCTGGAGGACGGTCTGGACGGCTTCGCCGGCTGTGCGGTGGTGGTTTCCCACGACCGCTGGTTCCTCGACCGCATCGCAACGCATATTCTGGCCTTCGAGGGCGAGGGAAGAGTTTATTTCTTCGAGGGAAGCTACTCCGAGTATGAGGAGAACCGCAAGGCCCGTCTGGGAGACGATGAGCCGAAGCGCTTCAAATACAAGAAACTGATGAGATAACACACCACAGATTCCCCTTTTCTTTCATATATGGAAAAACACATTTCTATGAACCCGAACCTCATCGTTCGGTATCTGAAGAAAGCTTCTTCAGAGTTCACGCGCGAAGACATCATCCGTTACTGCGTGGACAACGAGGTAGAATTCATCAACTTCCACTACTGCGGGTGGGACGGTCGGCTCAAGACCCTTAACTTCGTGATTCAGAGCGAAGAGCATCTTGAGAACATCCTCACCGCCGGCGAGAGGGTGGACGGCTCCAGCCTTTTCCCTTTCATCGAGGCGGGCAAGAGCGACCTTTATGTGCTGCCGAAGTACAGGACGGCCTTCGTGAATCCGTTCGCGGAGCATCCTACGGTGGACATTCTCTGTTCCTATTTCGACCGTGAAGGCCAGCCTTTCGAGAGCTCGCCGGAATATATACTCCACAAGGCCCACGAGGCTTTCAAGTCCACTACCGGGATGACTATGGAGACTATGGGAGAACTCGAATACTACATTATCTCCGATGAGGAGGACCTGTATCCGGTGGCTGACCAGAAGGGCTATCACGAGAGCGCCCCGTTCAACAAATTCACGGATTTCCGCATCGAGGCCCTGAAACTCATAGCCCAGGCGGGCGGACGCATCAAGTACGGACACTCCGAGGTGGGCAATTTCACGAAGGACGGCAAGTCATACGAGCAGAACGAGATAGAGTTCCTGCCGGTGAATATCGAGGACGCCGCCGACCAGCTTGTGGTGGCCAAATGGATTATGCGTCAGCTCGCGTATCAGTATAATGTGCAGCTCACTTTCGCTCCTAAGATCACTGCCGGCAAGGCCGGATCCGGTATGCACGTGCACTGCAAGTTCACCCGTGACGGCAAGTCTATGATGACCAGGGGAGGCGAACTCACGGACGAGTGCCGCAAGGCCATCGCCGGCTATATGGACGCTGGAACTTCACTTCCGGCCTTCGGCAATCCTCATCCGCTGTCCTTTATGCGTCTGGTGCCTCACCAGGAGGCCCCGACCTCGCTCTGCTGGTCGTTCTCGAACCGCAGCGCCCTCGTCAGGGTGCCTCTCGGCTGGCTGAAGCCTATAGATATGGCCGCGAAGTGCAATCCTCTCGAAAAGCCGGATGACCGCGACTTCTCCGAGAAGCAGACCTTCGAATGGAGGGCTTCAGACTGCTTCGCCGACACATACCTGCTTATGGCGGCCCTCTGCGCGGCCGCACGCCACGGTTTCGAAATGCCGGACGCCCTGAAGGTGGCCGAGAAGACTTATGTGGGTCTCGGAGTGAACATACACGACGCGAGCCAGCAGAAGGTGCAGGAATCCCTGGAGCAGCTTCCGGGGAACTGCGTAGCGGCCGCTGCCGAACTCGCCAAGGACCGTGAGATCTACACCTCGAAGGGAGTGTTCTCGGATGCCCTCATAGACTGGTACATCAAGTATCTTACGGATTTCCACGACGAGAATCTGCGCGAGGAGCTAAAGAGGGACCCGGAGCGCGAGATGCGCTATGTCCTCAGCTGTCTGAATAACGGATAGCGTGCTTCCGGGCTGCGCGGCGGGTGAGTCCGTCGAAAACTTCCGCAAGCCCGGAAAACCCGGACGCCGCGCGGTTTCGGCAGGCCCGGCCACCCGGCGGTCACAGCTTCGAAGAAAGCTCTTCGTAATGGCGGCGCGACACGGGTATGGCCCTGTCGGTACTGTCAAGCTCCGCGAGGATGAGGCCCTCCTTATCCTTGCGGAGTACTTTTATGTGCTTGGGATTCACATAGTAGGACCTCTGGCAGCGCACGAGGCCGTGTTTCGCGCAGAGAGGCTCCAGAGCCTTCATCGAAGTGCGCAGAAGGTATTCCTTGTTCTTCTCGCCCTCGGTGTAGTGGATTCTGACGTAGTTCTCCTCCGAGGCGAGGTAGAGTATGGAGCTTGGGCTTATGACGAGCCTCAGCCTTCCGTTCTCGTCCTGGAACCGCGCCAGGGCGTTTGCCTCCTCTGCCTCTCTGGCATCCCGGTTCATCCCGAGCACCATCAGCAGCAGGCAGAGCAGGGAGTATGGGTAGATGAGGACGAGGGAGATCATACTGAAGCAGCGGCCCACGGCGAAGAAGTAGGGGATTCCTCCCCGGCTCATAAGGCAGATGTAGAGGCCGCAGAAGAGGGCCATCAGTATGAGCTCGCCGGCGCACCAGCCTATGTACCAGCCCAGGGCGAGGGGCCTGCCGCGCCAGATGAAATGGAAGCCGATGCGCATCCCGGTGATGACCCCGAGGATGATGCAGCTCATCATAGTGGCGTTGAAGTAGTACAGGCCTTCACGGCCGGTGCGGAGCAGCTCTTCGTCTCCGGCGGGACCGTAGAGGACGATGAAGAAGAGGAAGAAGAGGGGCAGGGTCACGAAGTGAAGCACCTGGGCCTTCATAGACTTGAAAGTTCCGCAGATTTCGCTCATAAGGCTGTGTCTTTATATCCGTTTCGTCCCTCGGGACGACGGGACAAAGATAGAAAACATAATTTTTAATCCCAAATATCGCGTTTTTCTCCCGAAAACGTCCATTTCGTCACATCTTCTTGTCCCAAGTCACTATTTCTTCTCCGGACATCGGGCCTTTCATACTTTTGCACTTGAAAATAAGCAAGATTATGAAAAAGGCTATCGCATTCGGAGATTCGGTACTCAGGGGGGTCATAATAGATTCCGCCCGCACCATCGCAAATAATGTAAGGTATATGTTTCTGGACAGCAACTTCACCACCCAGGCCGGTCAGCGTCTGGGCGTGGACATAGACAATTACGGCAAGTTCGGAAGCACCATTTCCATAGGAACAGGCATCGTGGACCGCCATCTGAAACAGGTGGGGGAGTGCGACTATACTTTCCTCGAATACGGAGGGAACGACAGCGATTTCGATTGGCCGGCGATAGCGGCCGACCCTTTCGTGCACCACGAGCCGCGCACGCCGCTGAGGCTCTTTTCGGAGATTTATGCCTGCATCGTGGAGAAGGTGCGCCGCTCGGGCTCGAAGCCGGTGATGCTTTCGCTCACACCGCTGGACCCGGCTATGTATTTCGGGCATTTCACGAGGAATATGACAGAGGAGCAGAAGGAGAATGTCATCGTCTGGCTGGGCGGGACCACGGAGTCCATCACGAGCTGGCACGAGATGTACAATCTCGAGGTCTTCAAGCTCTCGCATCGTCTGGGCGTGCCTCTGCTGGACATCACGACTCCTTTTCTGAGCCGCAAGGACTTCAGGGAGTATTATTGCGAAGACGGCATCCATCCTAACGAGAAGGGACACCGTCTCATCGCCGACGCGATCTGTGACCAGCTGAAGGAGGCTGATGATCAGTCTTTCTGGAAGACTCGGACGTAGTCGATCTGCATTATGGCCGGGAGGGCGCTTTCGTTAACGCCCTGCGCGCCGCCCCAGGAGCCGCCCCAGGCCAGATTCAGAGTTATGTAGAAGTTCTTGGAGAAAGGCCAGGTGGCCACGCTGCCCTTGCCGTCATTGCTGAAGGAGAAGAACTGCTTGCCGTCCACGAAAAACTTCAGAGCTTCAGGAGTCCACTCGCACGCATAAACGTGGAATTCGCCTTCGGCTCCAGCCGTATAGACTTCCTTAGTCTTCTGCGTATTTATCGTGTGGTTATAGCTCTGGGTGTGGATGGACGAGGAGGTGTAGTTCGGATGGTAGCCGACTTCCTCCATAATGTCTATCTCGCCGCATTTCGGCCAGCCGTCCGACTGGTCGTCCGGCATCATCCAGAACGCGGGCCAGGTGCCCTTGCCCGAAGGCAGGTTTATGCGGGCTTCCATATAGCCGTATTTCCAAGATTTGCGCGTGTTCATCCTCGCGGAGATTACCTGTCCGTCCACCTTCATAGCCCTGATTTTCAGGATTCCGTCCTCGACGTAGGCCGTATAGTTGCCGTTAAGGACGCCGCCCGCCACATACCGCTGGAGCTCGTTGTTCACGTAGCCCGGAGCCCAGTTCTCGAAACGCCATTTGCCCGTGTCCACCGAAGTCCCGTCGAACTCGTCGTTCCATACCAGGGAATAGCCTTCCGGGGCATTGATGGTCGGATCTACTTCCTCCTTCGGAGGGGCCGCCTGCTTTACGGGAACTGAAAGGGTCTGAGTGCCGTAGTAGAAATTCACTGCGGTCTCGCGCTC
>CAVKLO010000138.1:0-5133 GCA_963656985.1 Bulleidia sp.
GTCTATGCCGCACTACGTGCGCGGATGATGAGAGTTTTCCTGTAAATTGACAGATGAAGAAGAAAATGTGGTTGTTGTCCGCTATCCTTTCTGCGGTTTTCGCCGCAGCCACCGCCGTGCTCGCCAAGGTCGGCATAGAGAATGTAGATTCGAATCTCGCGACTGCCATACGCACCGCCGTGGTGCTGATTATGGCCTGGGCCATAGTATTCATTACGCACAAGGGCGGCGGAGTCGCGTCCATCACTCCCCGCAGCTGGCTTTTCCTTATCCTGTCCGGACTCGCGACCGGTGCTTCCTGGCTGTGTTACTTCTACGCCATCAAGACCGGCGACGTGAGCAAGGTCGTCCCGATAGACAAATGCAGTCTCGTCCTGACCATAATCTTCGCGGTCTTTTTCCTCGGCGAGTCACTGAGCTGGAAAACAGTCCTCGGCTCTGTCCTTCTTCTCGCCGGCAGCATCGTTATGATACTCTGACATAACGGGTGAAATATGCCCCGTTTTTCACCCCGGAGGTGTTTCCGGAAAGCTTAGGGGTGAAATAGAACGTTATTTGCACCCCGAAACTCTTAATCGGGGCGAGTCCCGTTCCCGATAGCTGCTATCGAAACAAAGTGATGATAAAGCATCCCTTTCAGACATCCGTGAGATACCTTTGCAGCCGCGAAACAGAAAAGACCGTATTCACATTATGACTGCACTTGTTATTTCAGCGGCGGCGATGAACGCCAATTCAGCATCCCTGGTAATCCTCTGCGCGGTCGCCTGCGCGGCACTGGTAATCGGAACATTCCTCCGCGAAAGACTCTCCGCATCAGATTCCGGACATTCCATAATCTCATTTTCCCGTTCCCTCGTAAAGCCAAGTTCGTGGGATAACGGCAGCGAAGGTGTCGGCGAAGACGGAGTCCCTTACTATGAAGCGATAAAGGACGATGTTTCCGAAGACGTGGCCGCAACGCCGGCCGCTGCAGGGAGGAAGAAGGAAAAAGTTCTCGTTTATGGACACTCCGGAAACAGCGCTGCATAACGAGCTCAAGCGCAAAAGCATATTCCTCAGGGACTACACCACCGAACTGTACGCCTCCGGCGCCACGACGGCCAGAATCGAGAAGAATCTCGACAGGATAGCGAAAAGGTGGCATACGAAAGCTGATTTCTCCGTTCTCCCGACCTGCATAATCCTGAACCTGTGGGATGAAAAGGAGGAGAAGTCCTATTCGGTGAACGGCAGAATCCCGGCCGACAGGATAAACTTCAATACTGTCGCCGAACTGAGCGCCCTGAGCTGGAGGATATTCGATGACGGGCTTGACATACCCGAGGCCACGGAGAAATACCGGGAGATAATACATAAGGAAAGACTGAATCCTTGGCTCGTGCTTATGCTTGTCGGAGCGGCGAACGCCTCGTTCTGCGAGCTCTTCGGAGGCGACGCAGTCTCTATGGCGATAGTCTTCATAGCCACAGTGGACGGATTCTTCCTTAAGCAGAAACTTCCCCCGAAAGGCATCGACTACCGTCTGGTGATCATTCTGGCCGCCTGCGTTTCCGCAGTCATAGAACTCGACCATCCGCACTCGGAAATGGAGGGATCATACCATCTTTTGAAAGGCAGCTATTGCAAAAACGCTACGAAGGAGTTCCTGAAATTCCTTATCGGAAACAACTCCTTCTCCATCGCTATGAACGACATAGAGAACCGGTGACAACCTTCCCCGGCGGAGCGGGGATTGCCGGTCGGAGCCGGCAATGACAATGACTTCTTTTCGCTGCGACTTTTTTATGGCAAACTTGCCAAAAAATATTCGCGACATCTTCCTTAGTTTGCGATTTAAGATTATATTTGCAGCAAAATAATGGCAAACTTGCCAAAAATTTGTTCCGGAATGGTAATTCAACGTGACTTCTATTTGAATCAGCTGATATCAGGCAAAGGTAACGGACTCGTGAAAATCGTCTCCGGCATCCGCAGATGCGGCAAGTCCTATCTCCTTTTCAGACTCTTCTACAGCCATCTGATTTCAAGCGGGGTTCAGGAAGACCATATCGTAAGGATTGCTCTGGACGATATCGAGAACGCATCCTTGAGGGAGCCTCTTGCGCTGTTCAGGGAAATCAAATCACGGATGACAGACAGCGGGGATTATTATATCCTTCTCGATGAGATACAGCTCGTCCCACAGTTCGAGGAGGTTCTGAACAGCCTTCTTCGGATGGAGAACGCCGATGTGTATGTGACCGACAGCAACTCGCGCTTCCTGTCCAGCGACATCGTCACCGAGTTCCGCGGTCGAGGCGATGAGGTCCGGGTCTATCCTCTCTCGCTCAGAGAATACTGCCTGGGCTCGGGACAGGTGCCGAGGGAGGCCTGGCGGGACTATTACACCTACGGTGGACTGCCTCAGGTCCTGTCTCTTGAAAATCCAAAGAAAAAAACTGACTATCTGACGAACCTGTTCGAGAGCGTTTACCTCGTGGATATCATCGAAAGGCGCAAGATCAGGAACACGGCGGAGTTCCGTGAACTGGCCGGCATCGCGGCCTCCTGCATCGGCTCTCCGACAAATCCCAACAAGATATCCAACACGTTCAGCAGCCAGAAGAAAATCTCCATCAACCCCGCCACGATAGAACACTATCTTGGTTATATGGAAGACGCATTCCTCCTTGAGAAAGCCGTCAGATATGACAT
This sequence comes from Bulleidia sp., assembly GCA_963656985.1. GTDB lineage: Bacteria > Bacteroidota > Bacteroidia > Bacteroidales > UBA932 > Cryptobacteroides. Next base: position 2,698 of record CAVKLO010000138.1, read on the forward strand.
AAAGGGAAGAAAATATATCGGCAGTCTGTCGAAATATTATTTCACCGACACGGGCATAAGGAACGCCTGCCTGGGTATGCGCCAGCAGGAAGAGACGCATCTGATGGAGAACATCATCTACAATGAACTGCGCCGCCGTGGCTGGAAGGTGGATGTGGGAACATTGGAGCGGCGGTCGGTCGATAAGGAAGGAAAATGGACCCGCAAGCAGCTCGAGGTGGATTTTGTCGCCAATGACGGAGGGAAACGGTATTATATCCAGTCCGCCCTGTCCATACCGGATGACGAGAAAAGAAGACAGGAGACGGCATCGCTCCGGCGTATTGAGGACTCTTTCCAAAAAATCATTGTAGTCAGAGATGACATAACGCCTTGGCGCGACGACAACGGCATTCTGACAGTCGGACTTTTCGATTTCCTTATGGACAAGGATTCCTTGGCATAGATGCCGACAAGCGGGGTTCGGAGTGCGTGACTTCTTCCGCCGCCGACCCTCCCGCGTGCGGCGCATAGACTGACAGCCGCCCGCTCGCGCAGCTGCGCGAGCGGCCAATACGGGATTGGCCGCCCCTTCGCCGGGGCGGCCGATTTTTGTCTCGGGCCATATCGAGTTTGGCGGAACGCCCTCCGGTGATGCGTCAGAAGTGGGTCTGGGCGTATAACTACGGACTATGGAGGCATTTTTCGGATTCTCCGACAGAAAACGTTTTCAGCATTGGACTCTGATGACAGGCCGATTCTGATAAATAAGACAATTTAGCGGTATGAAACAGACCACAAGCGGTAACCGGACGAGCGAAATGCCGCCGGATGCTATCGCATACCATCGGGTAATAACAGCTTCGTATATAACAATTAACTTTTAACCAACAAAATGTGACCAATGAAAAGATTGCTGACATTATGCCTATGTGCATTCTTTAGCCTCGCGGCCGCGTTCGCCCAGTCGGATGTGACCGTCACGGTCAAAGACGATATGGGTCCCATCATCGGGGCCAATATCTTGGTGAAAGGCACGACGAACGGTCAGATGACTGACCTCGACGGCGTCGCCAAATTCACTTCTCTGAAGGACACCGATGTTCTGGTCATTTCCTTCGTCGGCTACAAAACGGCCGAAGTGACTGTCGGTACCAAATCCAAAATCAATGTCTTTCTGGAAACTGACTCCGAAGACCTCGATGAAATCGTGGTGGTCGGCTACGGCACCCAGAAAAAGGCTTCCCTTACGGCCGCCATCTCCAACATCAAGAGCGAAGACATCGTTTCCACGAAGCAGAGCGACCTTGTAGCCTCCCTTCAAGGCAAGATTCCGGGACTTCAGATCCGCCAGCTGGGCGGACGGCCGGGCGGCTTCGGCAGCGACCTCAGCCTCCGAGGTTTCTAAAGATCTATCTATTGACCGGAGGAATGCCCGATGCCATAAAGAAGTTCCTCGAAACCCGGAACATCACCGAGGTCCGGAAAATCCAGCGTGACATTCACGCCTTATACAAGCTTGACGCATCGCAATACGATGACGAGAAGAAACTGGTCATCCGAAAAATCTACGATATGATTCCGTCCAATATGGAGAACAGGAAGAAACGTATCATCGTGAAGAACATCGAGCAGACCGCCGGTCACAAGCAGTTCAGCGACTACACAGATGAGTTCGACTATCTGGTCAGCTCCGGTGTCGCCCTTTCTGTCCAGGCCATAAGTAACCCGAGGTTCCCCTTGAAGGAGTCCGAGAGCAAGAATCTTGTGAAACTGTACCTTAACGACATAGGAATCCTGACAGCTATCCTCTACAGAACAAACATAAACGCCGTGCTTGGAGACGAGCACAGTGTCAATCTCGGCTCCGTCTATGAGTCTGTCGTGGCACAGGAACTTCACGCCCACGGATTCACCTTGCGCTACTACGACAACAAGCAGCGCGGGGAGATAGATTTTCTGGTCGATGACTACGATAACCTCTCCGTACTGCCGATTGAAGTCAAGTCCGGCAAGGACTACAAGATTCACAGTGCCTTGAACACATTCCTCGACACTCCGGAGTATCACATCGAGAACGCCATCGTTTTCAGCAACGAACAGGATGTATATGAGGAGAACGGCATAATCTACCTCCCCATCTACTACGTGATGTTCCTCCGGCAAGACAACATCCCCGAAGAAAGCCTCGTCATCCCGGAACCGGCTCTGCCATAAGTCCAGAAGTGCCCCCTCAGCCTGCCGGCATTCTATTTCAGCGTATTACAATTGGAACGGCAGCTTGTCTCCGTAGTTCTTGTTCACGCAGACGGTGGCCGTCTTCTTGCTGAGATTATAGACCACAGACCATTGGGTGTTGCTCGTGATGTCTCCGCCTTCGGACTGCAGGTTCGTATGCACATCATCGAGCAGAGCCATACACTCGTCCTCCGTCATCACGCGGTTCTTGCTTTCCAG